>CAZXRO010000004.1:0-32978 GCA_964642435.1 uncultured Ignavibacteriales bacterium | reverse complement strand
AGGATGACAAGACGGCGAGCCTGGACAAGCTGCATACGGGGACGGATCTTGCGGCGGCCAAGGATTCGCAGTTGGTGATCGAGGCGGTGACCGAGAACTTAGATATCAAGCTGGACATTTTCAAGACGCTGGAGGAGCATTGCGCTCCGGAGACGATCCTGGCATCGAATACCTCATCGTTGCCGATCACTCAGCTTGCCGCCGCTACGAAGCGTCCGGACAAGGTGATCGGGATGCACTTCATGAATCCGGTGCCGATGATGAAGCTGGTCGAGGTGATTCGTGGTATCGCCACGAGCGATGAGACCTATGCGACGGTCGACGCGCTGGCGAGGAAGCTGGGCAAGACACCGGTTGAGGTGAATGACTTCCCGGGCTTTATCGCCAACCGTATCTTGCTGCCGATGATCAACGAGGCGATCTATGCTCACATGGAGGGCGTGGGTACCGTAGAAGCTATTGACGAGGTCATGAAGCTCGGTATGGCGCATCCGATGGGTCCGTTCACGCTGGCAGACTTTATCGGGCTGGACGTGTGTCTGGCGATCCTGGAGGTCATGCACGAGGGTCTGGGCGATCCGAAGTACCGGCCGTGTCCGCTGCTGCGCAAGATGGTTCAGGCGGGTTATCTCGGCCGGAAGACCGGTCGTGGCTTCTATGACTACAGCAAGTAAGGAGACCGACCATGGATTTCAATCTATCCGAAGAGGATCTCGAGCTTAAGCAGATGGCCCGCGAACTGGCCGAGAAGCGGTTGTATCCGATCGCCGAGGAAATGGACGAGAAGGGGGAGACCCCCGAGGAGCTCATCAAGGAGTGCGCCGAGCTTGGGTATTTCGGGTTTACCGTGCCCGAGGAGTACGGCGGATTGGGGATGAGCGCCACGACCTTCATGGGGGTGCTGGAGGAGATCTGTGCGGCCGCGGCCGGGTTTGGTATTATGCTCAGCGTACACAACTCGTTGTGCTGTGAGATTATCAAGTTGTATGGTAGCGAAGAGCAGAAGAAGAAGTACCTGCCGGAGATGGCGGCCGGGGAGAAGATTGGCGCGTACTGTGTGACTGAACCTGATGCGGGGACGGATGTGTCCGCGATTTCAACTCACGCGGTTGACAAGGGTGACCACTACGAGCTGAACGGCACCAAGACATATGTTACGAATGGTGTGTTTGCCGGTGTGTTCATCGTCTTTGCCAAGACCGATCCTGAAGCGGGGCATAAGGGTCTTTCGACGTTCATAGTCGATGCCGGCAGCGAGGGGCTGACGGTCGGTAAGGCGGAACGCAAGTGCGGCATGAAGTGCTCGGACACGCGCGAGGTGAGTTTCTCCGATGTCAAGGTGCCGAAGGAGAATCTTCTCGGTGAGCTGGGGGGCGGTTTCAAGATGGCCGTGACGATTCTCAACTCGGGTCGTATAGGGGTGTCGTTCCAGTCGATCGGCATTGCCCAGGCGGCGCTTGACGAGGCGATCAAGTATTCAAAGGAGCGGGTGCAGTTCGGCAGGCCGATCGCGGCGTTCCAGGCGATTCAGTTCAAGCTGGCGGATATGGCGACGAAGATTGATGCCGGGCGTTTGCTGGCCTACCGTGCGGCGATGCTGAAGGATGCGGGAGAGCCGTGTCACCGTGAGGCTTCGATGGCCAAGATGTTCTGTTCGGAGATGGCGAATTTTGTCGCCAACGAGGCCGTGCAGATACATGGCGGCTATGGGTATATCAAGGAGTATGCGGTGGAGCGGTATTTCCGCGATGCGCGGGTGACGATGCTGTACGAGGGGACCTCGGAGGCCCAGCGGATGGTGATTTCACGGGACTTGTTAAGGGAGTAGGACAGTGATAGAGAAGAAGCATCACGACTTCCGCAACGAGGTCCGGGAGTTCATGGAGGGAACGATCAAGCCGTTGGCGGTGACGCTCGACGAGGAGCAGCGTTTCCCGAATGAGCACATGAAGCCGCTGACGGATCAGGGTTATCTGAGTATGCTGATTCCGGAGAAGTATGGCGGGAAGCCGACGGACACGGTGTCGTACTCGATCGTGGTTGAGGAGGCCTCGCGGGTGTGTGGGTCAACCGGTATCATGCTGGCGGCGCACAACTCGCTGGGGTGTTTCCCGATCCTGAAATTCGGCAACGAGGGGCAGCGGGAGAGATATCTGCCGCGAGCGGCCAAGGGGGAGCTTCTGGCGTTTGGGCTGTCGGAAGCCGATGCCGGCTCCGATGCCGGTGGGACGCGGACGATGGCGCTCAAGCAGGATGACCACTGGCTGGTGAATGGCAGCAAGTGCTGGATCACCTCGGCGACGAAGGCGTTTGCGACGATTGCCTCGGCGCGCACCTCAGAGAATCCTGAAGACCGGGAGATTACCTGTTTCATCCTGGAAAAGGACTGGGACGGGTATTCGGTTGGCAAGAAGGAGAACAAGCTGGGGCTGCGCGGGTCTGACACGGCGTTTCTGCATTTCGATGATTTGCGGGCGCCGCTGGATTCGCAGCTTGGTGAGATCGGCGAGGGTTTCAAGCAGATGCTGATAACGCTGGATGGTGGCCGGATTTCCATTGGCGCCATGGCGCTCGGGCTGGGTCAGGGTGCGTTCGAATGCGCCTTGAAGTACTCGGCTGACCGGGTGCAGTTTGGCAAGCCTATTTCGTACAACCAGGGTATTCAGCACATGCTGGCCGATATGGCGACCGAGCTGGAAGCGGCGCGGTTGCTGATCTATGAGGCCTCGCAGATGAAGGACGCGGGGGTGCCATTCGGGCACTATTCGGCGATGGCCAAGCTGTATGCCTCGGAGGTCGGTCGGCGTGTGTCCGAGAAGGCGCTGAGCATTCTGGGATCGGTCGGGTGCCTGACGGGCAAGTACGACGCGGAGCGCATCTGGCGCGATGTGAAGTTGTGTGAGATCGGCGAGGGTACCTCGGAGATCCAGCGACTGGTTATTGCGCGTAAGCTGCTGAAGGACCTTCAAAACACGTAATCGACATTGGTTTTGATAGACGATTGAAAGGCGGACCGCAGGCGGCCCGCCTTTCTTGTTGCTCCTCCAGCTGTATATGGGTGGCTCATCCGCAGTTGTCGCACGGAGGTGAACCGCCGGAGAAGGAAGACTCGAAAGTATGACAGATGTCTCGACCATACTGTGTTTGTGCAGAGAGGACGGACCATAGCAGATCCGCCCCCCCTTACCTCCCCTCGCCCTCATGCATCCCCCTCCGAATGCGCCCAGAGACGGATTCCGTTGGCGCATTAGGCTTCCCGGGCGCACGGCACCGTACGCCGGGGTGCTCCGGTTGCTGTCCCGGTGATTTGTCAGAGCCGGTGGAAAGGAGAGAGTTGGCTTTGCAGTCCGATTCTGCCCGTGGGGTCTGGCAGCGAACAGGCGGCGACGCAGTGGGGGATGCAAGAACGCATCATGCGTTACCACATGTGTGCGAAACCAAATGTGCGATTAAACTGAGATGATGGACCTTTGCTTGTCAGGGGCAGTATATACAACGCCGAGGAGGTATGCAAGCGAAATATGGGATGGAATGGTCCACATATTGTGTGGTGGTGTCGATCGGGTACGCTCGGGGTCCCGGGTGGCTCAGTGACCGTTGAAGAACCAGTAGATGACGCCCGAGATGGCACCGATGGCGAAGATCACGGTCGCGGTCCAGACCATGGTCGTCCCGGCATGTTGTTTTGCTCTTGTCTCCTCGTCTTTTTGCAGATCGGGCGGGTTGGTGACCTCGGCCCGTCGCCACTGCCCGTAGGCGGCCAGGACAAAGGCTACGGCCCAGCAGACGAGTTGAATAAGTAGAAGATACTTCATTGGCAGTTCTCTTCAGTTATGGTGTAGCGATTATTGGTGTTCATTTCGTAGAACATGGAACAGGCCTTGAGGTTCACTGACAGCAGTGGTAAGGGGACAGAAGTTGACCATTGCCGAGGAGCGTGACGGGAAATTCGTTTGAAATCCGGCGGATATTTGAGTATCTTCCGCCACTGAAGACGTCACAACCGCATTGGTTTGGAGGATATCGATTTATGCTGCAGAAATCCAAATACATCTGGATGAATGGGGAGTTTGTTGAGTGGGACAAGGCCAAAATCCACGTGTGTTCGCATGTCATCCATTATGGTTCTTCGGTCTTTGAGGGAATGCGTTGTTACAAGACGCCGGACGGTCCGGCTTGTTTTCGTCTTCGCGAGCATTCCCAGCGGCTGATCAATTCGGCCAAGATTTACCGTATGCCGCTTCCGTATACGGCGGATGAGCTGGACAAGGCGATGCTGGATACGATTGGTATCAATGGTCTTGAGGCGTGTTATGTGCGCCCGGTGGCGTATCGCGGCTATGATTCGCTTGGTGTGGACCCGACGCCGTGCCCGGTCGACGTTGCTATCGCGGTGTGGCCGTGGGGTCAGTACCTGGGTGAGGAGGCGCTGCAGAAGGGCGTGTCGGTGTGTGTTTCATCGTGGCATCGCATAGCCCCGAACACGATGCCGGCGATGGCCAAGGCCGGTGCCAACTACATGAACAGTCAGCTTATCAAGCAGGAGGCGCTCAGCCACGGATATGTGGAGGGGATTGCGCTTGATGTTTCCGGGCATGTTTCAGAGGGTTCGGGCGAGAACATCTTTCTGGTGCGTAACGGGGCGTTGATTACACCTACCTTCTCCGCCTCGATTCTGCCGGGGATTACCAGGCGGTCGGTTATCAAGCTGGCTGAGGATATGGGAATCAAAGTTATTGAACAGAACGTGCCGCGTGAGTCATTGTACCTGGCCGATGAGGTCTTCTTCACCGGTTCGGCTGCCGAGGTGACGCCAATCTCGAAGATCGACAATATAACGATTGGAGAGGGAGTGGCCGGCCCGATCACGCTGAAGCTGCAGAAGGCGTTCTTTGATATCATTGAAGGCAAGGCCGAGGACAAGTATGGCTGGCTGACCCACGTTCCGAAATACGAGGGAGTGACGGCATAATGAAGGTGGCCATAGGATGTGACCATGCCGGCGTGGAATTGAAGGATAAGGTCAAGGGACTGCTTACCAAGCTTGGTCATGCGGTGTTGGATTTCGGAACCAATACGACCGATTCAGTGGACTATCCGGACTTTGCGAAGGAAGTGGCCCTGGCAGTGGGTGAGGGTCGGGCGGATCGGGGTATTGTGATCTGCTGGACGGGTAACGGTACCAATATCACGGCCAACAAGGTTCGTGGGGTCCGTTCGGGAATGGCTCTGAACAGGGACATGGCCTACTATACACGTCTTCACAACGACGCCAATGTAATCAGTATGGGGCAGAAGTATGTGTCGGAGGAGGCCTGGGAGGATATCGTCACCACGTTTCTCGAGACGGAGTTTGAAGGTGGTCGGCATCAGCGCCGGGTGGACAAGATACGTGCTCTGGAGGACGAGTGTGCCAAGTCGGCCGCTGATTAGCGGAGCCTGTCCGGTATGAGTTATGTGAGAAGGCGGGAGGTGATGCTTCCCGCCTTTTTGACTGGTTGGCAAGAGGGTGACGCTGGCCCATTGACCGGCGGTCTGGTTTTTGGTACATTGCTGGCAAAACAAGTCAGAGGAGTCTGAGATATGTCGTATTTGCAGAAGGCCGATCCGGAGATATACGATGCCATAGTGCGAGAGGCGAACCGCCAGTCGACGAAGCTGGAGTTGATTGCCTCGGAGAATTTCACTTCGCAGGCGGTCATGGAGGCCGCGGGCGGGGTGATGACCAACAAGTACGCCGAGGGGTATCCCGGCAAGCGGTACTATGGTGGCTGTGAGTTTGTGGATGTAGCCGAGGATCTTGCTCGCGAGCGACTGAAAGAGTTGTTCGGCAGTGAGCATGCGAATGTCCAGCCACATTCGGGTTCGCAGGCTAACATGGCGGTCTATTTCACGGTGCTCAAGCCGGGCGATACGGTCATGGGGCTGGACTTGTCTCACGGTGGGCACCTGACACATGGTCACCCGATCAACTTCTCAGGCATGCTGTACAATTTTGTCGGCTACCAGGTGGACAAGGACACCGAGGTGATCGACTACGATGCCCTGATTGAGCAGGCGAAAGAGGTGAAGCCGAAGATGATTGTGGCGGGGGCCTCGGCCTATCCGCGTTTCTGGGATTTCGAGAAGATCCGCGAGGCATGTGACGCCTGCGGAGCGTATATGATGGTGGACATCGCCCATATCGCGGGGTTGGTGGCGGCTGGTGTGCATCCCTCGCCGGTGCCGATGGCGGATTTTGTGACCTCGACCACGCACAAGACGCTACGCGGCCCACGTGGCGGAGTGGTGATGTGCAAGGAGCAGTATGCGGCGGATCTGGACCGCACCGTTATGCCGGGTATCCAGGGTGGCCCCCTGATGCATATCATAGCTGCCAAGGCGGTAGCGTTCAAGCAGGCCATGACGAATGAGTTCAAGGACTACCAGAAGCGTGTGGTGGAGAACGCCGCGATGCTGGCGGAGTCGCTCAAGGAGAAGGGGCACCGCCTGGTGGCCGACGGTACCGATACGCACTTGATGCTGATGAACTTCATTGATATCCCGAAGGTGACGGGAAAGAAGGTGGAGATAGCGCTGGACAAGGCGGGGATCACGGCCAACAAGAACACGGTGCCGTTTGATCCGGAGAAACCGTTTGTGACGTCCGGGGTGCGTCTGGGTACACCTGCAATAACGACGCGGGGGATGGGCCCGGAGGAAATGAAGCAGATAGCTGATTTTATCGATCGCGGCATCAAGAATCGCCTCAAGGACGAGGTGTTGGCGGAGATAGCGAAGGAAGTGGAGCAGTTTTGCGCCAGGTTCCCGCTCTATCCGGATCTCCAGGCCGAGTACCAGTCGGCGACGTTGTAACTGCGGTCCGGGCGCAAGAAGAAAGGATTTCTGGTTGTGCTGTTTTCTCTGGCGATGTTTCCGACGGACAAACGATCCGACAGCGCCTCGGCCGATGTGGCCAGGGTGATTGACATTATCGATAAGTCCGGCCTGTCGTACAAGGTAACCTCGATGGCGACGCTGATTGAGGGTGACTGGAATGCGGTGATGCCGGTGATCAACAAGGCCCGCCTGATGCTGCGCCGGAAGCACAGCCGGGTGTATATCATTATGCACATCGACGATCGCAAGGGAGCCCGGAATCGTTTGACCGGCAAGGTTTCCTCGGTCGAAAAGAAACTGAAGCGGGAGGTCAACAAGTAGATGGAAAGCATTCGTGTTGTTCTCGTGTCGGTGCCTCGTGATGAGGCACGGGAGATGGCTACCGCGATTGTCGAGGAGCGACTGGCGGCTTGTATCAATATAGTGCCCCGTATAGATTCTGTGTATTGGTGGGATGACAAGATAGAGACCGACACCGAGTCGCTGATGATAATCAAGACGACGTCGGCTCGGATGCAGGAGCTAATTGAGTACATCGAGGAGAACCACCCGTACGACCTGCCGGAGGTGCTGGCGCTGCCACTGGTTGCGGGGCTGGCGGAGTATGTTGCCTGGATCAAGGAGGAGACGGAGTAGCTGACGTTGTCAGCCCGATATGTTGCTTGTGCACCGGCCCGTCCCTGCCTCTGAGTTCTGAACGGGGTGGCGGGAGCGCCGGTAACCATGAGTGGGCGTATCGGCCTCCATATAGAACTTCCATGCGTTGCCCCCATTGCGGACATGAAGAGAACAAGGTGGTGGACAGCCGTCCCTCGCAGGATGGCCACGCGGTGCGCCGTCGTCGCGAGTGTCTGGGTTGCCAGAAGCGTTTCACGACGTATGAGTATGTTGAGCACGTGGCGCTGACGATAATCAAGTCCGACGGTCGCCATGAGCCATATGACCGGATGAAACTGCTGCACGGACTGAAGCTGGCCTGCAACAAGCGGCCGATTTCCTCGAAGCAAATGGAGTCGATTGCGGACGAGGTGGAGGCGAAGCTGAATTCCCGGTTTCGCAGCGAGATCAGCAGCAAGGAGGTGGGGGAACTGGTAATGAACAAGCTTCGTGATACAGACGAGATAGCCTATGTTCGATTTGCCAGCGTGTACCGGAAGTTCAAGGACAAGAGCGAGTTTCTCGACGAGCTGCGCCGGTTGCTCGGTGAATAGCTGGTGCCGACCATGCCCGTCAAAGACATTGACAACTACCCTGCCTGTAGCCTAATTGCGGCGTTATGACCACCCCTGAACAGGACAGCCCGTATCCTGATGATCCCGATTCGGGGAGCGGCATGCCGTTTCTGGACCACCTTGAGGAGTTGAGGCGGCGGCTTCTGTGGTGCGCGCTCATAGTTATCGTGGCGACCGGCGCGGCGTTCTACTTCTCCGAGCAGATCATGATATTCATCATCCGGCCAATGGGTCAGATCAAGCTGCATGTGACGGAGGTGACGGGATCGTTCTACGCGTACTTGAAGATATCGTTGATAACGGGGCTGGCGGTGTCGGCGCCGTTCATTTTCTATCAGGCGTGGTCGTTCATTTCTCCGGGGCTGTACAACAGGGAGAAGGCGACGGTGCTGCCGTTGGTGGCGGTTTCCACCGTGTTGTTTCTGGTTGGTGCCAGTTTCTGTTACCTGGTGGTTTTGCCGTTCTCGCTGGCCTTCCTGATCGGTTTTTCGGGTGATTTGCTTAGTCCGATTATCACTGTCGGCAGCTATATTTCGTTTGCGGGTATGCTGCTCTTGGCGTTCGGGATTGGATTCCAGATACCGATTGTGGCGTATTTTCTGGGGAAACTGGGTGTCATTAATCCTCAGATGATGGGCAAGGGGCGGCGCTATGCGGTGGTGTTGATCCTGATTGCCTCGGCGATTCTGACGCCGACTCCGGATGTGGCGACGCAGTTGATGCTGGCCGGGCCGCTGTATATCCTGTATGAGGTGTCGATTGTGGTGGTGCGGCTGACGGGCAAGCAGCGGGAGACCGAGCGGGTGGAGTAGGCTGGGGGGCAGACCGGTCGCGGGATCAGAGTTGTTGACAATTGTCGCGGGCCGGACTACCTTTACGGTCACCATAGATTCATAAGCGGGCGTAATTCAGTGGTAGAATGCAAGCTTCCCAAGCTTGACGTCGTGGGTTCGATCCCCATCGCCCGCTTTTCTTTTTGGCCGGAACGGAGTAATGAGAGTAGCTGCTGTCGACCCAGATTCCCCGCTGTTCGGGCATATCCGCAAGGGGTATCATTTGACGTCCATCAATGGTCAGCCGGTTCGGGATTCACTGGATTATCAGTACCTGATGGCCGATGAGCGGGTTGACGTGTGCTTTCACAATCCCGACAGCGGTGAGGATTATTCGTTTCGGATCGATGATCCTATGATCGCCGAGCTTGGTCTGACGCTCGCTGACGACGAGGTGCGTCGGTGCCAGTGCAATTGCGTGTTCTGTTTTGTGCGGCAGCAGCCCAAGGGGATGCGTCGCGCACTGTACGTCAAAGACGAAGATTATCGGTTGTCGTTTACGCACGGGAATTTCATCACTCTCTCGAACACGACAGAGGAAGATGTCGAGCGGATAGTCGAGCAGCGGTTGAGTCCCCTCTATATTAGCGTGCATACGACCGACGATACATTGCGCCGGTGTATGCTTCGCAATGAGAAGCTTGAGCCGATTATACCGAAGTTGAGGTATATGGGGGAGCGGGGAGTTTCATTCCACACACAGATCGTTGTCTGCCCCGACCTGAACGATGGAGAGCAGCTTCGCCGGACGGTCGATGATCTGGCCGCGTTGTATCCATCGGTTGAGAGTATCGCCGTGGTGCCGGTGGGGTTGACGCGCTATCGTGACAGGTTGCCGGACCTTCGGCGGCACACGCCGGATGAGCTGGCGGCGACCATTGAGTACGTGGAGAGACAACAGAAGCGCTACCTTGCTGAGTATGGGACACGGCTGGTCTGGGCGGCCGACGAGTTCTATCTGGGCTGTGGCCGATCGGTCCCCTCGCTGGCATCGTATGAAGAGATGGCGCAGTTCGAGAATGGTGTGGGGATGACGCGGCAGGCGATTGTCGATTTCAATCGTCGTCGCCGGAGCCTGCTGGGGATTAGCTCTGGTCGACGTGTGGCGATGCTGACGGGGCGGCTTGCCGCGCCGGTGCTCGACAGCGTGGTGGGCGAATACGCGCGTTCGTTGGGTCTGATGGTGCATGTCGTCGGGGTGGATAACCGATTCTGGGGGGATACGGTCACGGTGAGCGGTTTGTTGACGGGGGCGGACTTGCTGGATGCGGCGCGCCGTGTCCAGGATGAGGTTGATTGTCTGGTGTTGCCACCGAATTGTCTTAACGATGATGATTTGTTTCTGGATGATATGTCGTTGTCGCAGTTTCGTGGTGAATTGGAGGTGCCGGTGATTGTGGGAACGTATCAGGTGGCTGACTCGATCAGGGAGGGATTGGCGGCATGAGTATGCCAACGGTGGCCATAGTGGGCCGGCCGAACGTGGGCAAGTCCTCGCTGTTCAACCGGATTTTGCAGCGTCGGCAGGCGGTGGTGGAGGAGACGCCGGGCGTCACCCGTGACCGCAATTACGCTGTTGCCGACTGGAACGGCGTGTCGTTTCATTTGGTGGATACGGGCGGATTGGCGCCTGAGACGGATGAGCTGATGGACCGGTTGATTTACGACCAGGCTCAGTTTGCGATTGGCGAGGCGGACCTGGTGGTGTTTATCGTGGATACGAAGACGGGGGTGGATCCGGTCGATCGACGTATTGCCCAGATTCTCAAGAAAGAGGGCAAGCCGACGTTGTTGCTGGCGAACAAGGCTGACAATGACGAGGATGAACTGAATATACATGAGTTTCACAAGCTGGGGATCGGGGATCCCTTTGGTGTGTCGGCTACCTCGGGGCGGGGGATGGGGGATATGCTCGACGAGCTGGTGGCGGCCTTGCCGAGGCAGGACCATGATGAAGGGGAAATAGAGGAAGACGTTATTCGGGTGGCTTTTGTGGGGCGGCCGAATGTGGGGAAATCGTCATTTATTAATAAACTCTTGGGGCAAGATCGCCTGATTGTTTCTCCAATTGCGGGAACGACCCGTGATGCTGTGGATACGCCGTTTGAGTTTGAGGGACGTCGGTATGTGCTGGTAGATACGGCGGGGCTCAGGCGTAAGTACAAGGTGTACGAGAATATTGAGTTCTATACTTCACTGCGAACGACACGGGCCATTGACAGTTGTGATGTTGCGGTGGTGTTGGTGGATGCTCAGGACGGGATGACATCGCAGGATCAGCGGGTACTGGACCAGGTGCTGGAGAAGCGTCGATCGTGTGTGCTGCTGATCAATAAATGGGACCTGATCGAGAAGGATACGCATACAGCGCAGCAGTTCACCAAATCGATCAACGAGACGATCGGTCATTATGCGTGGTTGCCGATGATCTATGTGTCGGCATTGACCGGGCAGCGGGTGGTCAAGGTGCTGGGTGCGATCAACCGGGTGTATGAGGAGTCTCGCAGGCGTATCGGGACTGCTGAATTGAATGAGTTTCTGCAGAAGACCATCGCCCGCAAGCACCCGCCGGCACAGAAGGGGAAGTACATTCAGATAAAGTACATGACCCAGAGCGAGGTTGCTCCGCCGACGTTCGTTTTCTTTGTTAATCGTCCGGAGTTGGTCGACAAGACCTATATCTCGTATCTCTCCAACCAGCTTCGCGACGTTTTCGGGTTTGAGGGTGTGCCGATTCGTCTGAAGTTTCGCCGCAAGTAGGATTTGTCACAGGGGGCTATTTACCAAGCAAAGCATCTGAAGGCGCCGTTTCGGCGGGGTGTGGCCGTGTGCCCGGCACACATTTTCGGGGTAAAACCGGGTATTCGTGGGCTGCGGGCGGAGAAGCTGCTCAACTGGTCCTGAAAACAGTCGATATATACTATCTATGGAAGTAAAGACTGAGCAGGACAGGCACCTTCTGGAATTGGAGTCCAAGCTCGAGGCTACCAAGGCGGAGCTTCGGGATCTGGCCACCATGGGGGCAGTGATTACCTCGATCCAGGATGTGAACGCCATTCTTTCAGTGGTGATGGATATGGCGGTGCGGCTGGCGCGGGGTGAAGTGGGGATGATTGCGCTGGTGGAAAACGACGAGCTGTCCTTCAAGATCTCCTGGGGGGTAACAGAACAACTGGCCCGGTCGCTGATGTATCAGGATGGTATGGACCTGCCGACTTATTGCTACCAGACGCGCGAGACGATCATCCTGAATGAATTGGGTATCTCCGCAGAGGGGTTATCGATAGACTCGATCATTTGTCTGCCAATTCAGTCCAAGGAGCGCTGCCTGGGTGTTATGGTGATCATTAACAAGGAGGGTGGCGGCTCCTATGGTGAAGAAGACAAGGAGACGCTGGGGATCCTGCTGAATTTTGTCGCGGTGGCAATAGAGAATTCAAACCTTCTTGAGGCCCGTCTGGAGCAGCAGAAAGCTCACCAGGAAATGGCCATTGCCCGACAGATCCAGTCGACTATCCTTCCACAGAACATTGACAGTATACAAGGTGTCGATATCGGGGCTGCGTATTATCCGGCCAACGAAGTCGGCGGCGACTTCTACGATGTTATCAGGTTGTCGGACAAGCAGTTTGTGGTTATTCTCGGTGATGTGTCGAACAAGGGGGTGCCGGCAGCGCTGGTGATGTCGGCGGCGGCGGGGATTATCAAGTCGATTCTGTCTCTTGATCCGGATATCTCGGTCTCCGAACTGGCCTCCCGGTTGAACAATCTTCTGTGTCGGGAGATCATTAAAGAGCGTGAGATGTTTGTGACGCTGTTCTTCAGCAAGTTTGATCTGGAGCGTCAGACGCTATCATACTGCAATGCCGGGCATATTCCGGGCCTGTTCTGGGACGACGTGTCCAGTTCGATTTGTGAACTCTCCGACGGGGGGCCGATAGTGGGGCAGTTTGAGGGTATGTCGTTCAAGGAAGGTTCGCGGACTCTTCACAGTGGCGATCGGCTGTTTCTGTTCACTGATGGTTTGACGGAGGCAGCGGACTCAGAGGGCAATCTCTTTGGGCGAGAGCGGGCGGAGCAGGTGCTGTCAGCGGAAATCGGGGCCGAGCCAGGCGAATTCTGTCGTCGGGTGCGAGAGTGGGTAGAACGATTCGCGGCTGGGGCGTCCGAGGATACAATTGATGATTTCACCATTCTTCAGGTAAAGGTGGGCTGAGCCGTGAGCGATATCACGTTTGTGTATGCATCGAGGGTTGAGTCGGAAGAGCTGATGCTCGATGATGTTACGCGATTGCTGGATGAGCACAAGATATCGGATGAGCTGAAGCGGAATATCCTTCTGGTCATCAGCGAGGCCTTTAACAATGCCCTGATCCATGGGAATTCGTTCGACCCGGCCAAGGAGATAGTTCTGCGCGTGGTAGTAAATCAAACAGAGATACGTGCCGATATAATAGACGAAGGTCACGGGGGACTGGAGCGGGTACGCGCGCACCAGAGTCCGGAAATGCTGGACACGCACGGGCGCGGGATCAACCTGATTCGGCATTATGCCGATCTGGTGGATTTTCGTGAGGATGACCAGGGTCGCCTGGAGGTCACCGTGCGTTTCGAGCGACAAACGAAGAATCAAAGAGTACAGTCATAGCGACAGGCTTTGGAGGAAACCATGGATATCAAGTCCAGACAAGAAGGCAATGTGACCGTTCTGAATCTGCAGGGGCGGCTGGATCTGGCCAGCGGGTCGGTGCTGAAAGAGGAGATCAAGAAGCTCTTTGAGCAGCAGAAGAGTTCCGTTCACCTGAACCTGGCTGCGGTAGAGTTCATCAACAGTTCCGGCCTGGGTGCGCTGGTGTCGATCATGAAGGAAGTACGACTGCAGAAGGGCCGGTTGACGTTGTCAAATCTGGCCAGCTACGTGCAGGAGATATTCGACATCACGCAGTTGTCGCACATCTTCGAAATCTTCGCCACCGAAGAAGAGGCTCTGGGCTCCTACCAACCGATAACGGCGAACTAAGGGCCGTTGGGGCGTAAGCCAAGTGAGGGAAACCATGAACGATGTGATAGAGCGTATAGGCGAACTGCTCTCGACACTTCAGTCGCCGGATTTCTACGAGCGCGAGGTGGCCGTCAAGGAGCTTGGATCGTATACCTCGAACGATGAAGCCGTGGCCGGTCTGGTGATGGCTCTGGAGGATGCCGATCTGGGGATACGGGAACTTGCTGCTGACTTTCTGGTCAGGGTCAAGGGACCGATCGCCTCTGAGCTACTTATCCGGTTTCTGGGCAATGAGGATATAGGCACCCGGAACCTTGCGGCAGAGATCCTGGTGAAGATTGGTAGGGAGGCTACTCCGGCACTTATTGAGGATTTGTCCGCGAACGAGGATTATGACGTTCGCAAGTTTATAGCGGATATCCTGGGTCTCATCAAGGATGAGCGGGCGGTTGAACCGCTGGTTCAGCGGTTGTGGGATGACAATATCAATGTTGTTTGCTCGGCCGCGGAAGCGCTTGGCGAGATCGGGTCGCCGGAGGCGATACCGGGACTGGTTGCGGCGTTCGAGAAGATGGAAGACGTGCGTCTGCCAGCTGTCGAGGCGTTGGGTAAGATCGGCGACAAGTCCTGCCTGACGTCGCTTTACAAGTGGCTGAAGACCGATGATCCGATGATTCTCTTTGTGGTTATCGAGGCGATTGGGGCACTCGGTAATGCCGACTCTGCTGCGAAACTTCGGCCGTACCTGGATAATGAGGATCGGACGATTGCCGAGGCGGCGCTCACGGCGATTATCGATCTGAGCCGTCAGAATGACAGCCGAATCGATTTTGATTTGCCGCTGGACCGTTTCGTCGATTTCCTGTTTGACGGGGTCCGCAAGCAGGATCGTCGCTTGACAGATTTCACGCTTCGTCGGCTGAATCACTGGTATGGCACCGAGGTGATTTCTCACATGGTCGATGTGCTTGATGATGTTGAGGATGAGGCTCTTGGACGGCTGATTGAAACGCTGACCCAGATCGGCACGTCTGCTGCGGACATGTTGCTGGAGAGGTTCCCTGGTGCCAGCGCCAAGGTCAAGGGGATCATCCTGGATGTCTTCAAGCAGGTTGTTGATGAGAAGATTGCGCATTCGCTGCTTAGGTTTGTGGATGAGGAAGACCCTGATGTCCGTCAGAAGATCGCTCACATTCTGGGTATGGCGGGTTTGCCGGAGGCTGTAGGAGTTCTCCGGAAGCTGGCGACGGATCCGGTCGGGCATGTTCGGTCAGCTGCATATGCTGCGTTGGGTTGGATCGGCGGTGAGGAAGAGCTCGAGTTCTTGTTCAGGGGACTTGATGACAAGTATCCCGATGTTCGAGAGGCTGCCGTTGGGGCGTTGATAATCGTCAACGGACAGCGTGTTGTCCAGAAATTCACTGAAGATCTTTATCATGAGGATGTTGAGCGTCAGCGCCTGGCGGTGAATGCCCTGGGGTTGATTGGCGATGCCGCAGTAGTACCGCCGCTTATAAATGCTATCAATCATCCAGAGGCCGAGATTCGCAAGTCCGCTATTACAGCCCTGGCGAGGATTCGGGAGGTAGCGGATACCCAGCCGCTGGTGGTTGCTCTCAATGATGAGAGCAGCAGTGTTCGCAAGGCAGCGGTAACGGCCCTCGTGGAGATCGATGGTCCTCGGCGGTTGAATGACTGTCGCTATCTGCTGGAGGACGAGGATGTCTGGGTACGGTATCATGTCATCAATACGATAGCGGAGTTCGGGTCGGTTGAGCATGCCGAGCAGATCGTGGCCTACCTGGACGACCCGCAGGACATCATCAAGATCGCCGTGATCAAAGCCTTGGCGCAGCTCCGCTACATTCCTGCGGTGCCGAAGCTCAGGGTGCTCAAGGATGAACGTAACCAGGATGTCATTGACGCCGCCTCGAAGGCGGTTCAGGCGATGCAAGGGGAATAGAGAAATGGACCGTCCGACTATCCTTGTGGTTGACGATGAGCTGCTCATCCGGGATTTGCTGTATGATTTCTTCAGCGGCCAGGGGTGGAACATTGCGGTTGCCGAGGACGGGGAGAAAGCGCTGGAGTTGGTCCAGTCTCGCCAGATTGATTTGGTTCTTACGGATTTAAAGATGCCGAATATGGACGGTATGACACTGTCGACGGAGATAAAGGAGAGCCACCCGGATTTGCCAATCATGGTCATGACGGCCTATCCGTCGGTGGAGTCGGCGGTCCAGGCGCTGCGTCTGAAGCTGGACGACTACATAGTGAAGCCGTTCAATATAAATCAGCTCTACAAGAATGTAGAGAAGACGCTGAATGACAAGAGTAAGCAACGGGAAGCGTGATGGGAAGCGATAGAGACAAAGGCCAGCGGCTGCTTCTTGCCGATTCGGATGTGACGGTCCGTGATCAGCTTGGGGAGTTTTTGTCTGATCTGGGGTATCAAGTTGATATCGCCCTGACGACAGACCAGTTGGTGTCGATGGGTAGCGCTAATCGTTATGATGTGATTGTGCTTGATTCAAACGTTGCCGATCGATCGATGGACGACATCCTGAACACACTTCTTGGCGGGGACGTAGCGCCAGGGATTGTGATGATGTCCAGCGATGCCAGACTGCAGACGGTTTTGACATCGTTTCGACGGGGTGTTGCGGACTTCGTGGTGAAGCCGTTTGATCTCAACGACTTGCAGAGGATTGTCTTGAGGGCGGCGACGATAAGCAGTCTTTCTTCGATGTTGATGTCATCGGGGCGAGAGGAATTGGTTGATGGGCGGTATGTCGACGCTGAATCGGCGCTTGCCGCCGGGAGATTGGTCACTGTCGCAGATGACGTGGCGGGTAGACGATGATGGGGAGATGAAACGGTTTGGAAGGGATGGGCTGCATGTTTCCGGGGCAATCCGGTGGCTTCAGCTTTGGGGATTAACGATGCAAAGGGTTCCATATGCTGGGTAAACTCGAAACAGATCCCGAGATGACAGTCGAGGATTTCACGATGATTCGGGACTACATTCATGAGAAGAGCGGCATCTTTTTCGCAGAGAACAAGATGTATCTGGTCAAGAACCGCTTGATAAAGCGCATGGGAGAGTTGGGCATCAAGAGCTATCGTGACTACTTCTATCATGTGAAGTATGATACGAGCCTGAAAGAGTTCAACAAGCTCATGAGTCTGGTTACGACCAACGAGACCAGCTTTTACCGTAACGAGCCACAGCTGAAGTCATTTTCGGATGAAGTGCTGCCGATGCTTCTGGACCAGAAGAAGAGTGGGGGCAAGGCGAAGTCCTTGAAGGTGTGGTCTGCGGGATGTTCGACCGGTGAGGAACCATACACGCTGGCGATGATGATACTTGAGCGATCATACAGCATGGGTTCATGGAATATAGAGATCATGGCCAATGACATTTCAGAGCAGGCGTTGCACCGTGCCCGGACAGGAGAATACTCCGGGATCACGTTGCGGAATGTACGACCTGATCTTCTGGCGAAATACTTCACGAAGCACGAAGAGATGTACCGTGTGAAGCCGGAGGTCAAGGCATTGGTCAAGTTCTCTCACATGAACTTGAATGATCCGAGAAGGATATCGTTTACGTCGAATTTCGACGTCATCTTCTGTCGCAACGTGATGATCTACTTTTCGGATGAGATCAAGAAGCAGCTTGTACGCAGTTTCTACAATGCCCTTCAGCCGGGAGGCTATTTCTACATTGGGCACTCGGAAACGCTGCATGGGATCTCCAAGGCCTTCAAGCTGGCGTATTTCAAGAATGCCCTTGTGTATCACAAGGAAGCGGTGGGCGAACCTGCGGCCGGTGGCAACGGTGGTGGCATCGGAGCGGTGACGAGGGTGTCAACAGCCACCAAACCGGACACGGGTGGGGCGACACGAGCGCTTGATTTGCTCAGTAAGATCAAGTCTTCATCCGCGGCGGTAGCGAAGAAGTGAACGTGCTAAACATAGAAGAAGGTCGATCCCATGGCTAGGACAATTCTTGTGGTTGATGATTCTCCAACGGTGGTGAAGTTCGTATCGTTTTCGCTGCGCAACTCCGGCTACAATGTCGTGACAGCGTGCGACGGTATGGACGCTATCGAGAAGCTGAACAAGCTTCCTGAGAATGTCGACCTGGTCATTACAGACTTGAATATGCCCAACCTTGACGGTTACAGCCTGATAGCCACGCTCCGACAGAACGACCAGCATCGCGAAACGCCGATTATCATCCTGTCCTCAGAGGATTCAGATGATGATATGCAGCGGGGGATGCAGGTTGGAGCCACGTCATACCTGGTGAAACCGTTCAAGTCCTCGTTGTTGCTGAACGAGGTCTCGAAGCAGTTGAATTGAAAGAGAGTCTAAACATAACAAGGAGGCTGGCGTGCCCGATCTGAAGATATTGGCAGTTGATGACAGTCCGACCATGCGGCGTATCATCATCAACACGCTCAAGAGAGCCGGCTACAACGAAGTGGTCGAGGCGACTGACGGGAAGGACGCCCTGGCGAAACTGAAGGTCGACAATATCAATTTCATCATCACCGACTGGAATATGCCGGAGATGGACGGGTTGACATTTGTGACAACGGTGCGCGGAATGGACGAGTTCAAAGGTCTTCCGATCCTGATGGTAACGACCCGTTCGGTCAAGGATGACATAGTTGAAGCATTGAAGGCCGGCGTGAACAACTACATTGTCAAGCCGTTCACCCCCGATACCCTGAAAGAAAAGATTGATCAGATCCTTGCCGGCTAAGGCAGCGATACAGGAGGTATATAGTAATGTCAGGTGCAAACACACTGAAGGCAAAACTGCAGGAAGAGATCCTGTCGTTGGCTGATGCCATCAAGGAGATCGTCGACAAGTACAAAGAGCTGCGCAACCCGCTCATGGAATCGCATGAGAAGGTACCGCAGGCGACCCAGCAGTTGGACAAGATCAGTGAACAGACCGAGGCCGCGACGCATCAGATGCTGGATCTGACGGAGAAGATCTCGCAGTATTCTGAGGATATCGTGACCGGGCTGGGTACTATTAAGGAGAAAGCTGAGGGCGGCGACACGGGCGCGGTGCAGGGCCTTGCGGATGAATTGATCGAGAAGGCCACCACGACGGGTAATGATGCTTTCACGATCATGGATGCGCTGCAGTTCCAGGACATCACTTCGCAGCAGATGAACCATGCGGCGAGTCTGATGGAGGAGATCGAGAGGAAGCTGCACGAGATAATCCATTGTGTACAGGGGCCGGAGAGTGAAACGGCGGATGGGATCGAGTCTGATGTACCGCGCAAGCGTGTATTCGATCCGCATGCTGATCTGTTCGAGAAGAAGACGGATCAGGCCGAGGTAGACAATCTCTTCAAAAACGCCAAGTAACCGAAGCGAAGGGTCACGATGACAGACGAGTTCGACATGGACATGGATGAGATGAAGGAAATCATCGATGATTTCCTGGTCGAGGCTGATGAACTGATTGGTTCGCTTGACAATAATTTCGTGAAGCTCGAAACGGCTCCCGACGATCTGGATTTGCTCAATGAGATTTTCCGGGCCATTCATACGGTGAAGGGGACCTCGAGCTTTTTGGGATTTGAGCAGGTGACGACGTTGTCTCATCGGATGGAGGATGTGCTGAACAAGCTCCGGAAGGGTGAGATGGCGACGACGGCCGAGATTATGGACATCCTCCTGGAGGGCGTTGATCTGTTGAAGGTTCTGTTGGACAATGTTCGCAACCAGGTCACTGAGCCGCTTGAGCTTGGCTCAATTCTCGCAAGTCTTGAGGGGCTTCTCAACGAGGGTGAGTCCGGCTCGCAATCGAGCGAGCAGGGGTTGCCCCAGGTCGATGCCAGTGATGCTGGTGACCTCCCGGTGGTGGGATCTGAACCCGCGATGGTGCCGCCGGAGCAATTGTCGGGGCTATCCGGAGAGCCAGTCGATCAGGAAGCGGTGGAGGCAAAGGCTGCCGGAGGGCGCAAGCCGATTGAGGCGGTGATTCTGCCGCGCGATGTCTCTGCCGTGGCCAGTGCAGAGACCGGTGCGACGGATACGCCGCCGACGCAGGTTGAGGGGGCCTGTGATGATGGCGGGGTTGCAACCGCCGTGGCGGAGGCTCCGGAGACGGAGACGGGGGTGCAGGACAGTACGGTGCCGTCGGAAGGTTCGTCTCTTCCAACGGCCAAGGGGCCCAGCAAGCCAGGCGCCAAGAAGCCAGCCAGTGATCCGACGATCCGGGTTGATGTTGGCCGGCTGGATGCATTGGTGAACATGATGGGCGAACTTGTGCTGGGTCGCAACAGCCTGGTGCAGGCGACGAACATACTGAATGGCAACCACGAGGGTGACCCCGAACTTGAGCCAATGAATCATGCGACCAAGGCGGTGAACTTCATCACGACCGAGCTGCAGATGGCGGTGATGAAAATGCGCATGCAGCCGGTGGGCAAGGTATTCAACCGGTTCCCGCGTCTGGTTCGTGATCTCTCCCGTGAGACGGGTAAGAAGATCGAGCTGAAGATATCGGGTGAGGCGACGGAACTGGATAAGTCGGTGATCGAGGAGATTGGTGATCCGCTGGTTCACGTCATCCGCAATTCGTGTGATCACGGCCTGGAACCACCGGATGAGAGGCTTGCAGCGGGCAAGTCCGAGACGGGTACGGTCTGGCTGTCGGCCAGCCAGGAGGGGTCGAATATCGTCATCAAGATCCAGGACGATGGTCGCGGGCTTGATGCGGAGCGGATTGCTGCCAAAGCGCTTGAGCGCGGGATTACGACTCAGAGCGAACTGGACCGGATGTCGCGCCAGGATATCTACAAGTTCATCTTTGAAGCCGGTTTGTCGACCGCGAAGAAGATTACGGGCATTTCCGGTCGTGGCGTGGGCATGGACGTGGTTCGCTCAAATATCGAGAAGCTCAACGGGCTGATTGAGATAGACAGCGACAAGGGAGTCGGCACCACGTTGACGATCAAGTTACCGTTGACGCTGGCGATCGTGCAGGGGTTGTTGGTTGAATCGGATGACGAGGTGTTCATCCTGCCATTGTCTTCGGTTCATGAGACCGTGAAGACCGCGCAGTCGAACCTGAGTTATGTGAATCAGCGGCCGGTGATCAGGCTGCGCGACGAGATCATACCGATCATAAACCTCAACCAGATCCTCAATACGAATCGCGCCGGATTCCAGGTGATCGACAAGCCATACATCGTGATTGTTGGTCTTGCCGAGAAGAAGCTCGGTTTGATGATTGACCATTTCCTGGGACAGGAGGAGGTAGTCATCAAGTCGCTGGGCAGCTATCTTGGACAGACAGAAGGCGTTGCCGGAGCCACCATTCTTGGCGACGGCCGGATACGTTTGATAGTCGATTTGATTGGGCTGTTCAATATCGCACGCAAGATCAGTTAAACGAGGTATAGTATAGATGGCCGATAGCGCTTCGCCACAGATTCGCATCCTTGTGGTCGATGATTCCGCATTCATGCGCAAGGCACTGACCATGATGCTGGAATCGGACCCGATGATCAAGGTTATCGCCACTGCCCGTGACGGCGCCGAAGGCGTCGAGAAGGTAAAGCGTCTCAAGCCGGACCTGGTGACGATGGACATTGAGATGCCTCGGATGGACGGTCTGACCGCCCTTCGTGAGATCATGCTCACTGTACCGACGCCGGTGATGATGATATCATCGCTGACCACCGACGGGGCGAACGCCACGTTGGATGCGCTGGAACTGGGCGCAGTTGATTTCATTCCCAAGCAGCTTTCCTATGTGAGTCTGGATATTGTCAAGATCAAGGATGAGCTGTTGGCGAAGATCAAGGATATTGTTCGTCGCAAGCATATCCTGATGTCCCGCCTGAAGACGCGAGGCGCGTTCCGGCAGTCGAGTGCGCCACAGCGGACGGCCATTGCCAAGGACGGGCGGAGTGTGCCACAGTCACCGCCGGTTGTCAGGCCGCGCATTATCGGCAGGCGCAGTCATCCTGTCAGTATTATTGTGATCGGGAGCTCGACCGGGGGGCCGCCGGCCCTGCAGGCAATCATACCGCGTTTGCCGCGCAATCTGCCGGTGGGGGTGGTGGTTGCGCAGCACATGCCTCCGACATTCACCAAGTCTCTGGCAGATCGGCTCAACCAGCTCTCGCAGGTGGAAGTCAAAGAGGCTACCAACGGTGATCCTATAGAAGCGGGCACGGTTCTGATTGCTCCGGGCGGTCAGCATCTGACTGTCAAGCGAAGTGGTGTGCGGGCTCACGCCGTCGTATCGGCGCAGCCGTCGACAACGCTGTACAAGCCGTGTATCGATATCACCTCGAATTCTGTGGCAGATGCCTATGGCCGGGCTACGTTGGGAGTCATGCTCACCGGCATGGGGAACAATGGCGTGATCGGTTTCGAGCGCATCAAGAGCAAGGGTGGGGTCGTGGTGGCCCAGAACGAGCAGACTTGTGTTGTCTACGGCATGCCGCGTGCGGTGATCGAGGCCAAGCTGGCTGACTACGTTTCCTCCATTGAAGACATCGCCTCAGAGATAGTCAGTTTCTTTTAACCAAAGTTTTTGTTGAACGGATCGCCCTGGTGGGAATACTTTGCCGGCGAACCTGAATGCTAAGTTGGGATTTATCATGGACGATAAAGACCGTGCCTGCGTTGACACGATGGTTTCCGGCTCGGATGGACTGACGCGTTTCGTCGACTCCTACGCATCGTTTACCCGCATCATCAACTCATTGCAGCGTAAGTATATAGAGCTGCAGGAAGAATTCTCCGAGCAGAACCATCAGTTGTTTGAGGCAAATGAGAAGCTGGTTGACTTGTCCGAGCGGAACCTGGCCGCGTCGGGTTTTATGGACAGCATCCTTGATTCGATAGCGGTTGGAGTGGTTGCTGTCGACTCCCAGGGGGGCATTACGCGATTCAATCCGGCGGCATCGCGCATTCTTGGAATACCTCAGCGGGAGCCACTGGGCCGGCCGTATCGTGAGATCATGCCACTGGCCGGGGATGATGTGACGAGTGCGATTGCTGCTTTGGCGAGCGGTCGGGATGTGGGGGAAGTGGAGAAGCGGCTTCATTTGCGGGATGGTTCGACTGTTCGGGTGACGGTGTCGACCTCGGTGTTGTATGACGAGACCGGTCGGGTGAACGGGGCTGTTGAGGTTATCCACGATCTCACGAAGGTCAAGAAGATGGAGCAGGAGCTTGCGCGGCTGAACACGCTGGCTGCGATGGGGGAGATGGCGGCCACGATCGCCCATGAGGTTCGTAATCCGCTGGCGGGTATTGCCGGTTTTGCGGCTTTGCTGGAGCGGGATATGGCAGTCGATGATGAGCGACGGAAGCTGGTGCGCAAGATCGCCCGGGGTGTGGAGAGTTTGAATGAGACGGTGACGACGTTACTGAACTACTCACGTCATGAAGAGGCGGAGGTATGTGAGGTCGACTATGCAGAGTTCTTGCAGCAGACGCTGGAGGATTTCTGCCGGGAGTGCGGTGATCGGGTCTCACCGGGTCAGGTGCAGCTTCGTCGACCCAAGCCGCCTGGGGCTCAGCGCCCTATTGTCTCACTGGATAGACGTCTGTTTAAGCAGGTTTACTACAACGTGTTCAACAATGCGCTCGAGGCAGTGGATGACGAGGTGATGATCACGGTTGACTACCGTGTGCTTCCGCGTCAGTCGGCGGTTGAGCACTATGGGGATACCTTGCTGCTGGGAACCGATGAGACCGTAGTGGAGACAGTTGTTACCGACTCCGGACCGGGGATTAAGGAGGAACACATAGAGCGAATATTCGCGCCGTTTTTCACGACCAAGCCCGAGGGTACCGGTTTGGGATTAGCTGTAGTCTGGAAGATCGTCAAGGCTCATGGAGGGGAGATCCTTGCCGAGAACAGTGGCACCGCGGGTGCCCGATTCCGGATACTGCTGCCCATCCGGTTAGACGCCATAAACGCGGAGCAATAGCATATGAAGTTTTCGGTTCTGGTTGTTGACGATGACAAACTCGTCAACGAGATGCTGCAGGAGACACTGCAGCGAGCGGGCTACGACTGCCAGGCGGCGTACTCCGGCGAGGAGGCGATGGCGGCGTTCAACGAGCGGACGTATGATATTGTCCTGACGGATTTGAAGATGAAGTCGATGGATGGTATCACGCTGCTCAAGAACGTCAAGAAGGCCAGCGCGGATACGGTGGTAATCCTGATGACGGCCTATGGTACGATTGAGACGGCTGTCAAGGCCATCAAGCTGGGTGCTTATGACTTTTTGATCAAGCCGGTATTGCCGCAGACGGTGGAGCATATACTCAGTCGGGTAACGGAGATGTTGCGGCTTCGCTCCGAAAATGAGATCCTGCGTCGGGACCTGTCGCACAAGTTTCAGAACATTGTTGGTAAGTCGCGGGTGATGGCGGGCGTGTTTGAGTTGATTGAGTCGGTGGCGGACGCCCGTTCGACGGTTCTCATCACGGGTGCTTCGGGAACCGGCAAAGAGTTGGTGGCCCGGGCCATACACTACTGTTCCAATCGCAAGATGGGGCCGTTTATCAAGCTCAACTGTGCGGCGTTGCCTGAGAATCTGGTTGAGGCGGAGTTGTTCGGGTACGAAAAGGGCGCGTTTACGGATGCCAAGAAGACGAACCGGGGGCGGTTCGAGCTGGCCCATGAAGGGACGCTATTGCTTGATGAGGTCTCGGAGATGCCGCTGAATCTGCAATCGAAGCTGCTTCGCGTGATCCAGGAGCGGGAGTTTGAACGGGTGGGGTCCAGCCAGACGATATCGGTCAATGTGCGTTTGATAGCTACCTCGAACCGTAATCTGAAGGAGTATATATCAGCGGGTCGTTTCCGGGAGGATTTGTATTTTCGGTTGAACGTGATCCCGATCCATATCCCGCCGCTGGCTGACCGCAAGGAAGATATTCCCCTATTGGTGAATCATTTTATCGACAAGTATAACCGCGAGAATGGCAAGAATGTCCGCGGGATAGACTCCGGGGCGCTCAGGTTGTTCATGGCGTACCATTGGCCGGGGAATATCAGGGAATTGGAGAACCTGGTGGAGCGGGCAGTTGTGACGACGACCGGGGAGGTGCTCACGGAGGACGATTTTCCGACCGAGTTGATCCTTGGTCCGACGGGGGAAAACCTGCCCGGGCTGAAGATTCCGATGAGGCTGGAAGAGGGGAACAAATATCTAATTCTTAAGACGTTAGAGAAGTTCAACGGTAACAAGACGCGGGCTGCGGAAGCGCTTGGAATAACTCCCCGGACGATTCGCAACAAGCTCGCTGAGTATAAGAATCAGGAAGCAAATTAGGTCGCTTTACGTGCACCCCTGCTTGAGAGGCCCCGAAAGGGGCCTTTTTTGCTGTGTAGTTGGTGCAATACCTTCCGTTGTCGCCTTGATAATCCGCCTGATCTGCCGATAAATCAGATAGATACAGGTGTTTGCCGAGCGGGCTCGGTCGACGCTTCCATTGTTGACCCCAAGTTGTTGAACGCTATGGACTTTGCAACACTGTTGGGCCTTGTAATCGCGGTTGCCGCAATTGGTGGCTCATATGCCCTTGAGGGCGGGACAATTGACTCGGTCTTCCTTCTGGCGCCGATCCTGATTGTGGTTGGTGGTACGCTGGGGGCGACTATTGTGACCAGTTCCATGTCAACTGTTTCCCAGGTGCCGGCACTGCTTCGTTTGGCCTTTTCGGAGAGGACGACGCATCACGGCCGGACGATCGAACTGCTGGTGCGTCTGGCCGAGCGGGCGCGTCGCGACGGAATCCTGGGGCTGGAGAAGCAACTGGGAAATATCAATGACAAGTTCCTCAGGAAGGCGTTACAACTGGCTATCGATGGGACCGAGGCCGACACGCTGCGTGCCATTCTGGAGACGGAGATAGCGTACATGGAAGAACGACACAATCGCGGTATCTTGTTTTTCCGCAAGGCGGGCGGGTTCTCGCCGACCATGGGCATTCTGGGAACGGTGCTGGGGCTGGTGCACACGCTCGGCAACACGAGTAATGCTGCCCGGATGGCTACTGCTATTGCGGGAGCGTTTATCGCGACCTTGTGGGGGGTGGGGCTGGCCAATGTGTTTCTTCTGCCGATAGCCGACAAGCTGCGTCTTCGTCACGACGAGGAGATAGCTCATCTGGAACTTCTGATGGAGGGTACGCTGGCCATCCAGGCCGGTGACAACCCGCGCAATGTTCGTGAGCGCCTGATGTCATTCGTGGCGCCACACCACCGTATAGCCGCCTGATTTGCCTATGTTTAGTCGACGTCCCCGCAAAGCCGAAGATGGTGACAATCTCGATCGCTGGCTGCTCACCTACGCCGATCTGATTACGCTGTTGTTGGCGTTTTTTGTTGTGATGTATTCTATGTCACAGATCGACGCCAAGAAGTTTGGGCGCATGGCCCAGGCGTTGTCGGGGGTGCTCAAGGGTGGGGATGTTGTTCTTGATCGATGGGATATTGACCCCTCGGCTACTGGTCACGGGTTGCTGGAGGTTGGCGATTTGAAGATGCTCCAGAAGTATGTCGAGGAAAAGTCCGAGGAAATGGGCCGCCAAGAAGAAGTGATCACCGAGATCACTGAACGCGGGCTGGTGGTGCGGATTATGGAATCTGTCGTCTTCGAACAGGGGGCAACCGAGTTAAACCCGAGGGCAATGGAGATTTTGGATTTGGTGGCAGAACGTATCAAGAGTTTGCCTAATCACATCAGGATTGAGGGGCATACTGATGATCGGGAGCCGAGATCGGACCGTTACCCGAGCGATTGGGACCTTTCGAGTGCGAGGGCCACTCGTGTGGTCGAGTATCTGATTGATCGTCACGGTGTGTCGCCGAGCCGGATATCAGCTTTGGGTTACGGGAAGCATCGGCCAATCCGCCCCAACAACTCGATTGACAACCGCGCCCAGAACCGTCGCGTGGACATTGTCGTGTTGACCGAGGAGCTATCTTCGGAAGAGCCGCGGTCGGAAGCGTTCCGATTGTCGCCCGTTCGGTAAGTCTGTTCCGCCCGTTTGGGAAATCGTTTCCACACTCAGTCTCTTGGGTGGTTGTTCCGACCACCGCAAACTCCACTTAACCTGCTATCGGATAATGGATTCGTCGTTTTCTGTCGTGTTTGGCATTAGTCTTGCGAGTAGTCGGGACGAGAAGAACTCATAGGATGAGACTTTGAAGATGGCAAACACGATTACACAGTTCATATTCAACGGTTCCGGAGTGCCGAAGCTCAACGATTTCCTGGATTTGAGCTCGTTGCGGCACAAGCTGGTGGCCGGAAATGTCGCCAACGCGACAACAACCGGATACAAAAGCAAGCAGATGGACTTTCACGCCGAGGTGCGTCGGGCATTCGGCGACGAAACCATGATTGACGGTAAAGTCACGCATGCCGGGCACATTCCGTTGGGTAACCATCCGGATCGTCCGCCCGAGGTTAGCAGCAGCAAGATCAAGGATGGGGAGATCAACTCGGTGGATATCGACCGTGAGATCTCCAATCTGGCGCAAAACGAGTTGACGTACTCAGTTGGTGCCCGATTGCTGCAGTACCGGTTTGAGGGCTTGCGCAAAGCGATCAAGGGACAATAAGAGTCGAAAGGTAATGTGAGTCATGGCAGGAATTCTGAACGCAATCGATCTTTCATCGCGGGGCATGTCGGTGCAACGGGCGAAGATGAATGTTGTCGCCCAGAATATTGCTAATGCCGAGACGACGGAGACTGCGGAAGGCGGTCCGTACCGTCGCAAGCACGTGGTGGTGACGGAGGATCCGACTGAAGCATCATTCAAGGACCAGTTGCGTTCGGCTGGTGGTCGGCTTCTGAGGACACATTCGAACCACATGGGTACACGCGGTCTGACGACCGGGCGTACGGTTGAGGTGTCCTCTGCTGATTTTGAGGAAGTTCAGGACTCGAGAGACAGTTACAAACTGGTATATGACCCGGGGCATCCCAACGCTGACCAGGATGGTTATGTGAAGATGCCTGATGTTGAAGTAGTTACAGAGATGGTGGACATGATTGCAGCCTCGCGCGGATATGAAGCGAACGCGGCGGCGATCGCAACAGCAAAAACAATGGCGAAGAACGCGCTGGACATATAGCGCGCACAGTGCCGGAGGAATAACCCATGAAGATCAACCCGGTTGGCATTCAGGCCTATCAGCAGCTTACGCGGCAACAGCGGCCGGACTCACAGCAGGTCAAACAGCAGGATGAGGCTGCTGCCAATCAGCAGGTGACGATTGCGCCACAGACAGAGCGTGAGGAATCGCAGCTTGCGGTCAAGCCGACCAGTGGCAGTTATGCGGATCATCTGTCCACGGAGGAGCGGGCCGCATTGGACTTGCTGTTTGAGCGTTTCAAGGACTCCGATCGGTTCGGACCGGGGTACAGCCGCAAATCCGGTCAGCCGGAGGCGCGGGCCAAGGTTGGATCCAGGATTGATATCAAGGCATAGCAATGGGCAACCCGATTAACAGTGTGAATTTCCACGTACCGGGCCTGATTGAGCAATCGGGCGCATCGGCTGCCAAGGCGGCCCAGCCGGACGATGCCCAGAAGGCGCAGTTCACCGAGATGCTCTCAGACCTGCTTGGCGATGTGAATGCGATTCACGGTGATTCGGCTCAAATCCAGCAGGCCTTTATGGAGGGTGATCCGGTGGAGTTACACCAGGTGATGATCAAGGCCCGCGAGGCGGGGATTGCCACTGATCTGTTGCTTGAGATTCGTAACAAGTTGCTCAACGCCTACAACGAGATAATGAGGATGCCTATGTAAGGCGACTTGACAGGAGCCGCCGGGCATGGACGGCTGGCGGCTCCTTGTTTCACTGCCATGGATGGTGGTGCCACTCACGTCTGAGATGACATAGGAAGGAGTATGGAAAGCCTAAAGAAGTTTACACAGTCCATGATGGACTGGGTCGGTCGGATGTCGGCCAGCCAGGTGATGATGTTGTTCGGTGTTGTTGCCGGGAGCATTGTTGGCATGGTGCTGATGGTCGGCTGGCTCAACAGTGTCACGTACGCACGGCTGTATTCGAACCTTAGCCAGAATGAAGCCGGCGAGATCGTTTCCTACCTCAACGACCAGAAGATTCCATACCAGATCAGCGACGGTGGTGGCTCAATCGAGGTCCCCTCGGACAAGGTCTACCAGGTACGCCTGGAGCTGGCCGGCCAGGGATTGCCGACGAGCGGTTCGGTGGGATATTCGATATTCGATGACAACAATCTGGGTATGACGGACTTTTTGCAGAACCTGAATTTCCGTCGGGCGCTCGAAGGGGAGTTGACGCGTACGATTATGCAGCTGTCGGAGGTGAAAGCCGCGCGGGTGCATATCGTGATGCCGAAGGAGCGGTTATTCCGCGAGGATCAGCGTGAGGCGACCGCCTCGGTGGTATTGAAACTGACCACAGGGGGGTTGGCGAAGTCGCAGGTGAAGGGTATTACGCACCTGGTAGCATCCTCGGTTGAGGGGTTGGCGCCGGACAAGATCACAATAGTCGATTATGATGGTAACTTGCTGTCATCGGGTGACCAGGCCGATATGCTGGCCGGTTTGTCGAGTTCACAGTTGGAGGTACGCCAGAATGTGGAGCGGTACCTTCAGGACAAGGCGCAGTCAATGCTTGACAATGTGCTGGGTGTGGACAAGGCGGTGGTTCGTGTCACTGCCGATCTGAATTTCCAGCAGGTTGAACGTCAGTCGGAGTTGTATGACCCCAACAGCGCTACAATCCGCAGCGAGCAGCGGACCCAGGCCGGGACCAAAGTGGAGGACAAAGAGACGGAAGATGCTGAAAGCAGCAGTGAAGAGAACAATGAGACGGTGGTTACGAACTATGAGATAAACAAGACGGTGGAGCACATTGTCAACGCTGTCGGGACTATTCAGCGGCTGTCGGTAGCGGTTCTGGTGGACGGCATTTACAAGGAGGTGGAAAGCGACAACGGGACAATAGAGACGGTGTACCAGCCGCGTCCTCAGGAGGATCTCGACCGCCTGGCCTCGATTGTGCAGAATGCCGTTGGCTTCAGCCGGGACCGTGACGACCAGATCGAGATGGTCAATATCGCGTTTGACCGCCAGGATCTTCAGGAGGATCGGCAGGCGTTGGATTCGATGTATATGCGGGACTTCTATATGGAGATCGCCAGGAAGGTCGGTTATGTGCTTCTGATTATGTTCCTGCTCTTGTACTTCAGGAAGAAGGCGAAGAAGTTGTTTACATCGCTGGGCAAGCTGATGGTACCCGTATCTCAGCCTCAGCCGGAACCGGTTGGGCCGGTGGCGCAGGCGGAAGAGCCGGAGGAGCGAGAAGAGAAGGATCTGGCTATCAAGGAAACTGAGCGACAAAACCGCCTGGTCGATCAAATCCGGGAGACAGCGCGCAAGCAGCCGGATGAAATGGCCAAGGTGATACGAACCATGATGGTTGATTAAACAGGCGGCAGCAAGATATGGAATCGAAGATAGACAATCTTACATCCGTGCAGAAGGCAGCGATTGCCCTGGTGGCCTTTGGTCCCGAGGTGTCGGCGCTGGTGCTCAAGGACATGAATGAGCAGGACCTGGAGAAGATCACGATTGAGATCGCGAACCTTCGCGATGTCTCGCCGGCGGTGGAAGAGGAGATCATCAAGGAGTGCCACCAGATCTTCATGGCTAGGCAGTACATTTCGCAGGGTGGTATTGACTTTGCGAAGGAGATACTGGAAAAGGCAGTCGGACTGCAGCGGGCCTCCGAGATCATGCACCGTCTGGAAGGCTCCATTCGTTCACGGGGATTCTCGCTGCTCAAAGAGGTCGATCCCAAGCAGCTCAGCGGCTTCTTGCAGGGTGAGCATCCGCAGACGATCGCGCTGATTCTGACCCAGCTGGCCAACCAGCAGGCGGCGGTGGTGCTCTCGGAGCTGTCACCGGAGTTACAGGCGGAGGTGTCGCTGCGGATAGCGACGATGGAGAAGATCTCTCCGGATGTTCTGCACGAGATAGAGCAGACGCTTGAGAGTCACTTTGAGAGTTCCGGTGGTCGGGAGTTGTCACCGACGGGTGGCGCCAAGGCGATTGCGGAGTTGCTGAACCTGATTGATACCTCGGCAGAGAAGAACATTCTTCAGTCGCTGGAGGCCGAAGATCCGGACTTGGCGGCGGAGATTAAGAACATGATGTTTGTCTTTGACGATATCACGCTATTGGATGACCGTTCGGTCCAGCGTCTGCTCAAGGAGGTGGAGACGAAGGATCTGTCACTGGCGCTCAAGGCAGCCAGCGATGAGGTGAAAAACAAGATCTTCGGCAATGTCTCCGAGCGTGTTGCAGTCATGATTAACGAGGAAATGGAATTCATGGGCCCGACGCGTCTTTCGGATGTGGAGGCGGCCCAGTCGCGTATTGTGGAGTCTGTTCGCAGGCTCGAGGAAGAGGGCCAGATCATCATCTCCGGCCGTGGTGGCAAGGAGGAAGTCATTGTCTAGTCTTCTTCGGAATGTACGCTCGGGGAGCCAGGTCGTCATTGGGGAAGTAATGTGCGACCTCGAAAAGGAAGGCGCCGCGGAGAAGAAGCTCGGGAGCCTGTTCCCGCTGGTGAGTGTCATGACGCATCCCGACGGTTCCAAGTCTATTCCGGTTCAGGAGATATATCGGATAGAGGAAGCCTATGAGAAGGGCCGGCAGGCAGAATACCAGCGAGGGTTAAAGGAAGGTCACGAGAAGGGCCACAACGAAGGGTTGGCGATCGGCAAGGCAGAGTCGCGGCAGGTGCTCAAGGATTTCGAGCAGGCGATTCGGCAGGTGACCGGCCAGCGCCAGGCGCTTCTGGAAGAGGCGAAACAACAAGTGCTGCAGTTGGTGATTCAGATAAGCAAGAAGGTCACGTATGATGCTTTTGAGGCCGATCCGGAGGCCACGGTCAAGCTGATAAGTGGCGTGATTGACAGCCTGACGGATCGTTCGCAGTTGAAGATCAAGGTCAACCCGAACCATCTGCCGGTTGTCGAGCAGCATATCGACACGTTCATGCAGGGGTCGACCTCGATCAAGGATATCGAGATACTGCCTGATCCGCGCGTGAAGTACGGGGGGTGCTTCATTGAGACGCCATCGGGTGATATCGACGCCCGTTTGGAATCGCAGTTTGACATTATCGAGAACATCATTGCCGCTCCGGAGGAGTGAGGGTGAGTTACCTGCCATACGATGTGTACTCTGAGCGGATCTCCCGTGTCAGGACGGTACGTCATTTCGGCAAGGTCACCCAGGTTGTCGGGATGGTGATCGAGTCGGCGGGTCCCTCGATTTCAATCGGTCGCCTGTGCCAGATTGAGAACCGTGATGACGGGGGAAAGGTCCTGGCGGAGGTGGTCGGATTTCGGGATAACCGTCTGTACCTGATGCCGCTGGGTTCGATCAGTGGTATCACGCCGGGGGCGATTGTGACCTCGACCTCTGAGCAGCTTCGGGTGCCGGTCGGGCGGGAGCTGGTTGGTCGAGTCATCGGCGGGTTGGGAGAGCCGATCGACGACAAGGGACCGCTCATGACGCGGCAGACACGGGCCATTCTGTCGGACCCGTTGCCGGCGTTGAAACGTCGGCGTATCGAGGATGCTGTCTATACGGGGATCAAGGCTATTGACCTGGCTGCGACCATCGGAAAGGGACAGCGCATGGGTGTGTTCGCCGGTTCCGGGGTGGGGAAGTCCGTTATGCTGGGTATGATCGCCCGGGGGTCGACTGCCGATGTCAACGTGGTGGCCCTGGTGGGAGAGCGTGGGCGAGAAGTGCGGGAGTTTATCGAACGTGATTTGGGGCCGGAGGGGATGAAACGAACGGTGGTGGTGGCGGTGACCTCGGACCAGCCATCATTGATTCGCATCAAGGGGGCGATGGTGGCGACGGCGATTGCGGAGGACTTTCGCGACCAGGGGATGGACGTCATGCTGATGATGGATTCCCTGACGAGGA
>CAZXRO010000003.1:27583-33968 GCA_964642435.1 uncultured Ignavibacteriales bacterium | reverse complement strand
AGCAAGTCTACAAGGGATTACGTGTAGTCGGCTCTGATTTAATCGCCCACTTCGCCGAAGATGGTCGGATGACGGTCGTGAATGGAACGTATGAACCTTATATTGACCTTGAGGTCTCCCCCACTCTTCCGAGCGACCAGGCAGTCTTGATTGCCGATCGTGATCTCCAGGATTTCTTTGGTAAAGCCACTCTTGCTGAATCCCCGGAGCTGGTAGTCTTCCCGTGGGAGGGGAATCATTATCTTGCCTGGCGTCTGTTCATGCTTTCGGACAGTCCGCCGGGACGCTGGGAGTTCTTTGTCGATGCCCGCACGGGTGATGTTGTCTACAAGGCTAATCGCATAAATGACATCGACGTCTGGGGCAGCGGCGTTCGCGTACTGGGTGATACGACGGTCTGGCTCGATGTTTCCCAGAGCGGTTCGACGTATTACTTGATCGACTATACAAGGCAGGCAGGCAACAACGTACACGGACATGACGGTCAGATGCCGGCCGGGAACTACATTCAGACCAATATTGCAGGCTCCAGCCTGCCGGGTTCGGTTTCCACGGACACCGACAATTTCTGGACGACCTCCTCCCAGGCGCCTGCTGTGGATGGTCACATGTATACCGGTCTTGTCTATGACTATCTGCTGCACCAGTTTGGTCGGAACGGCTACGACGATGCAGGTGCCTCGATGCTCACTATCGTCAATTACTCGGGCGATGGCGACAATAACGCTTACTGGGATGGGTCACGAATCGTCATTTGGAGCTGGGGATCGGGCTGGAATTCGCTGGCCTCGTGTCCCGACGTAATAGCTCACGAATGGGGCCATGCCGTGACAGAGTACACATCGAATCTCGTCTACCAAAAGGAGCCGGGTGCCCTCAATGAGGCTTTCTCGGATATGATCGGCGCGGCGTTCGAGTTCGCGCATGATTCCCTTGATGTGCCAGACTGGGAGATGGGTGAAAACGGTCAGACAAGCGGCAACGGATTTCGATCGATGTCTGACCCTCATTTGTACGGAGATCCCGACACCTACGGCACCGGTGACCCCTACTGGATCGATGTGGAGAACTGCACGCCGAGCTACTGGAACGATTACTGCGGCGTGCACACGAATAGCGGTGTCGGCAACAAGTGGTTCTACTTGCTTTCCGATGGTGACACGCACAACGGCATCACGGTCACAGGGATCGGCGCCCAGAATGCCATGGCCGTTGCCTATCGCGCCAATGCCTACTACTGGACCTCCAGCACAGACTATCACAATGGCGCGCTCGGGACCATTAGTGCCGCCGATGATCTGGATCCAACCGGTGCCTGGGCGATCCAGGTATCCAAGGCGTGGAATGCTGTCAACGTTTCGACTCCCCTTCCCGGCGTAGCCTTCAGCTACCCGAACGGCTTGCCGAGCTTGCTGAATCCCGGGCAGGTTACGACCTTTGACGTTGTCGTGACCGGAACCCTTGGGGGAACTCCTGTCTCCGGCAGCGGCAAGCTATACTATCGGGTCAATGGTGGGTCTTACACTGAGGTGCCCATGACGGAAGGACTCGCGAACGAGTACGAAGCAACCCTGCCAGCCGGTAGCTGCGACGATATCATTGACTTCTATGTCAGCGCCGACGAAGTCTCTTATGGCACATACTACGACCCTTCGCCGACTGATCCATACTCGGCTGTTGTCGCGACCGGCATAATCACGGTAATGGACGACAACTTTGAGACGAATATGGGCTGGACGGTCAGTGGCAATGCCACTGCAGGACAGTGGCAGCGCGGTATCCCGGCTGACGGTGATCGCGGTGATCCGCCTTCGGATTACGATGGTTCAGGACAGTGTTATCTAACGGGTAACACTGCCGGCGACTCTGATGTCGACGGTGGAACGACATATCTGACCTCACCAACATTCGATCTTGACGGTCAGGATGCCGAGATCAGCTACGCCCGCTGGTATTCCAACAACTATGGCGCCGATCCGAACAATGACATCTTCGTGGTCCTGCTCTCCAACAACAACGGTGTCTCTTGGGATACGGTTGAAGTTGTTGGTCCCTCGGATCAGTCCAACGGTGGCTGGTTTACTCACAGCTTCAACGTGCAGGACATCACGATTCCGAGCAGCCAGATGAAGATCCGCTTTGAGGCCTCAGATTTGAATTCCCCTTCGGTGGTCGAGGCGGCGGTCGATGCCTTCAAGGTTGTGCGTTACGAATGTGATGACCTGACAGATTCCGACGAAGACGGCATTGTCGACGCCAGCGACAACTGTCCGTTGGTACCGAACCCGGATCAAGCCGACCTCGATGGCGATGGAGTAGGCGATGTCTGTGACAACTGCCCGAATGAGCAGAACCAGAGTCAGACCGACGGCGATGGTGATGGTGTCGGCGACGCCTGCGACAATTGCCCCACGGTAGCAAATGCTGATCAAACCGATAGCGATGGCGACGGGGTCGGTGATGAGTGTGATATCTGTGAAGGCTTTGACGACGCTGCTGATGCTGACGGCGACGGTGTCCCCGATGGCTGCGATCTCTGCGAAGGCTTCGATGATGCGCTCGATGCCGACAGCGACGGTATCCCTGATGGCTGCGACAATTGTCCGACAGTTACCAACGCCGATCAAGCGGACACCGACGGTGACGGGGTCGGTGATGAGTGCGATATCTGTGAAGGCTTTGACGACGCTGCTGATGCTGACGGCGACGGGGTCCCCGATGGCTGCGATGTCTGCGCCCTGGGCGATGACAATATCGACACCGATGAAGATGGTGTCCCCGATGCCTGTGACAACTGCCCGACCGTAGCCAATGCCGATCAGGCTGATTCCGATGCTGACGGTTATGGCAATGAGTGTGATGTGTGCGACGGGTACGACGATGCCCTCGATTCGGACAGTGATGGCGTTCCTGACGGATGTGATATCTGCCCCGGATACAATGACAACTTCGACACTGACAGTGATGGTGTGCCGGATGGATGTGATATCTGTCCCGGACACGACGATACGCAAGATGCGGATGCTGACGGTGTGCCGGATGGCTGCGACATTTGTGCTGGTCACGACGACGCAATTGACGCCGATGCCGACGGTGTGCCGGATGGCTGCGACATCTGTCCGGGATTCGACGATAGCCTGGATTCAGACGCTGATGGTGTGCCGGACGGATGTGATATTTGTCAGGGCTTCGACGACAACGCCGACGCTGATGGCGATAGCGTTCCCGACGGTTGCGACATTTGTGCCGGACACGATGACAGTGTTGACACCGATGAGGACACCGTTCCCGACGGTTGCGACAACTGCCCGCTCGATTACAACCCCGACCAGGCGGACATTGATGATGACGGAGTGGGTGACGTCTGCGACGGCTGCTGTATCGGTATGCGCGGCAATGTCGATGGTGACGCCGAGGACCTTGTCAATATCAGCGACATGACCGCCCTGGTCGCATTCCTGTTCAGCGATGGCGCCACCCCTGAGTGTGAAGAGGAAGCCAATATTGACGGCGACCCGTCCGGTGCCATCAACATCTCTGACATGACTCACCTCGTGGGCTATCTGTTTAGCTCGGGTCCGACACCTGCCCCTTGTCCGTAATAGGGTGGACACTTCGGAGCTGAGTTCATACACGACGGCCTCTCGCACTCAGTGCGGGAGGCCGTTTCAATTCGCTTCGGTCTTGCCAGAGAGTGTCGCTAATCGGCGACTGGCCTTCTGATGGTATCGAGCAATGTGCCATCACGCCACTCAATAAGATGCACGACCTCATCAGTGGTCTCTGCGCCGGGGGGTATTGTACCGAACTCCTGAGCTCTGGCAACCGACGCCTGATGCAGCTCATCGATCGAAAGCAGTGATACGCCGAAGTCGGCGGCTCGCTCAATGATGGCATCCTTGTGTGTGGACCTGGAGGCTGGGTTGACGGCTGCATACTCCTCCGTAACCACCACGTCCACAACTTCTCCGGGCGTCGTGCGGGTATAGACCTTCTCGACTACCTTGGGAAAGCCCTTGCCGTTCTTCCCGGTGGCCAAAGGCAGGAAGATAATGGTTAGATCGGCTCCGGCTGCAACGTCCTGTCCCCCACCGATGCCGCCAATCATCCTTCCCCCCGCGCAGACAGTGTTAAGGTTGAAGTCACGATCGACTTCCAGAGCCGACAGGACCGCCAGATCCAGCATGTTGACAGCTGATTCCTTGTTCGCGACCGAGGCATAGTAGGATGTCGTGATTTCGAAGTGCCGGGGATGGTTCAGCATTGATTCGAACATCCGGGGACTCGGTTCAAACAACTGGCCATGCATCAATTGGTGCAATGTGCCTTCCTCCAGCATGTCGACATGCAACGAGGTTACACCCCCAATAGAGAAGTTGGCCCGCGTGTTCATATCTTTGAGCATGGCACGGATGTTTTCCAGTACAATCAGCCCCGCTCCCGAACCGACCTGGAACGAGAAATTGTCCCGCACGACTCCTGCGGCCTTGATGACCCTCGTGACGTTCTCGGCAACCTGGGCATTAAACGGATTGGAGCGTGCTTTGGCCATGTCCAATGTGCCGGAGCCGATACCCGAATTCAATCCGGGGTCGTCGACCTTGACGACGAAGTCCACCTGTTCCATGGACACCGGAGTCGGCATGATGAGATCATCACTGACTGTTCCCGCGAGCAAGCAGACATACTCCGCGTATTCGGCATCCGCAGAGAACAACCCGATCGGCCCACACAGGTGTTCGGCTTTGCCCAACAGACCGTTGGCATTGCCCCATCTGTCAGCTATCGGGACTGGCCCGAAGGCAACCTTGATACTCACCTCGCCGGTCTGCATCTTCCGAACGCGGTTGCCATGAGAGAAGCCAACTGATACCCACGGCAACATTTCGCCGGCCATGACATTGCTACCGAACTTGCGGTACACGTTGCCATAGGTCCCCTTGATAACCCCATCGCGAAGGGCCTCGATTAACCAGGGATCGACATGATCAAAGAACGCGTTGCCGTAGATGATGACATCTCTCTTGCCGGACTCCCGCAGTTTGTCAACGATGAGCTTGAGGCCCTTGTCGCCGGTACGGTAGTAGTGTGGATACGAAATCACATCACCATCGTTGATGACGTCCATGACCGCATCGATACTGACTACCTTGCTGTTGCGTCGGGGGATATGACGGGCAATCGTTCGGCCGACCAATCGGCCAGTGAACTCGCGTTCGCTGAAGGCACCCTCGAAGGGTCGATACGTCTTGCCATTGAATTCCATGGTTGTCTCCATTTTGTGGTGCTTCGCAAGACTACACAGCCGACGGGATTCTGTCAAGTGGAGTGGTGTGTCTATTCTGCCGGTGTCGAAATTGGATTGACGCAAGAAGCCCGTCAGCCTATATTGCACTAGCCCACATACATCTGTGGCGGTCATCTCGCTCGTTACACGTCGCGGCGCAAACCACATATTCAAGGAATACGTATCATGGGACGACTGGTCTTTCTGCTGGCATGTGTCCTGGTGGTTCTTGCTGCCGGGAGCACAATGGGCACCGTTCACACCATCGAGGTGATGGAGTGGACATTTGCCCCGCCCAACGTTACGATTAGCCCGGGCGATACGGTGAGATGGGTCTCCATCTCGGGGTCTTTCCAGGTGCTCTCGTCGCCTGAATCACCGAAGCAATGGACTTCACCGATACTGGATGAACCGGGAGAGTCTTTCGATGTGCAGTTCACGCACAATGACGGGCCGGGACCTTTCCCTTTCACTTCGGAGCCTGATGATGGATCCATGGTGGGTTCAATCGTGACTTCGGATACCTGTTGGGCAACTGGCGATGTTAACGGTGATGGTATTGTGCTAACTGTGTCCGACATGGTGTACTTGATGCGAGTCCTCAATCGGGACTTGCCGTGGCCGGAAAACCTGTATCAGCTTGACTTGAACGGCGACTGTATCATCGACGGCGGTGATCTATACCTACTGAACCTGTTTTTTGAACAGGGGCTGAGTGTGTTTCCCGTCTACCCGATCCCAACGTGCTGCTATCCGGACACGGTTGTCGGCGCGTGTTGTATTGGGGATTCGTGTTCGATCTGGGCGCCGATTCATTGCGATTCGCTGGGTGGTGAGTACCTTGGCCATGGGACCAACTGTCCGCTCGACAACAACCCATGCGTTTGCTGCGTGGGTACGACCGGTAATGTCGACGGCGATGGCAGTGACGCTGTGAATGTCAACGATCTCACGCGCTTTGTGTGCTGGATCTGGGGTATCTGCGCCCCTCCCCCGTGCCTTGAAGAGGCTGACTTGAATGCAGATGGCAGTATCGATATCACCGATGTCACGTACCTTACTGCATACTTGTTTGGAGATGGGGCACCACCGGCGGCC
>CAZXRO010000003.1:0-27573 GCA_964642435.1 uncultured Ignavibacteriales bacterium | reverse complement strand
TGTCCGTAGTAATAGTAGTTCAGACGGTCTTAGATCCTGATAACGGGTGCGCAATAGGGATGTTTGCACGCCCGTACTCTTGCTCTTTTTCTGACGTTGGGGCACAAAAAACGTGACAAATGAGTCCAAGAACCTATATTTTGGGTAGTCTTCGGACAATACAGCCCAATACCCGTTACCGCCGCTCAAAACGGATATCGTCACATGCCAAAGGCCAGCCAAGGAGTAGAACAGATGCGCGTCACAGCTATCGGATGCCTGGTGCTTCTGGGATTGCTGTCGGTTGCAACCGCTGCCGACCTGCCGTCCAGTTTCGACCTGCGCAGTTACAACGGACAGAACTACGTAACATCGGTCAAGGACCAGCAGGGTGGTACCTGTTGGACCCATGGCGCATTTGCTGCCATGGAGGGTAACATGCTGATGTCAGGTGCCTGGACCAACAACGGGGACACCGGTGAACCTAATCTTGCCGAGTACCATCTTGATTGGTGGAACGGTTTCAATGAACACAACAACGATGATCTTAACCCACCTACCGGACAGGGGTTGGTTGTGCACGAGGGTGGCGATTATCGCGTGACCGCCGCTTACCTTGCGCGTGGCGAGGGTGCTGTGCGGGATATTGATGCGCAATCCTTTGATGATCCGCCACTGCGGGCCGACACCAGTTGGCACTATTACTACGCGAGGGACATCGAGTGGTATACGGCCGGATCCAGTCTTGAGCGAATTGACCTTGTTAAACAGAAGATCATGGAGCACGGTGTCATGGGGACCTGCATGTGTGTCGGTTCCTTCTGGTACGGCAACACTCATTACCAGCCACCGAGCAGCGACCTTGACCCCAATCACGCAATCGCCATTGTCGGCTGGAATGACTACCAGTACACGGCCGCCCCTCAGCGGGGTGCCTGGTTGTGCAAGAACAGTTGGGGTACCGGCTGGGGTAATGGCGGCTACTTCTGGATCTCTTACTACGACAAACACGCCACTCAGAATGCTGAGATGGGTGCCATATCCTTTATCGATGTCGAGCCTATGCAGTATGACCGGATTTACTATCACGACTATCACGGATGGCGCGATACTCGGACCGATGTGAGCGAGGCATTCAATGCGTTTACGGCAGTCGGTGGTGAACTGATTCAGGCGGTGAGCTTCTATACCGCGGCTGACGATGTCTCGTATACTGTCCGTATCTATGACACATTCGAGGGCGGCCAGCTTTCGGACCTGCTGGCGACCAAGAGCGGTATCATGGAATATACGGGTTTCCACACGGTTGACCTCGATTCACCGATCAAGGCCAAAGCCGGCGACGAATTCTATGTCTACGTTGAATTGAGCGACGGCGGCCATCCATTCGATCGCACATCAGAGGTTCCCGTGCTTCTGGGTGCCGACTATCGCGTAGTAGTGCCATCATCGGCCAACCCCGGCCAGAGCTACTACTATTCGGGTGGCCAGTGGAACGATTTGTATGAGGACAACAACACCGCCAACTTCTGCATGAAGGCTCTCACTGAAGTCATTCTCACCATGGATGCCGATGTACGTTATGGTTGGGTGCCGCTGGATGTCAACTTCGATGGCTGGTCGAAGCACCCGGTTGCGGACTGGGCGTGGGATTTCGGAGATGGTGATTCCGCCCACACGGAGGATTGCTCTCACCAGTTCACCGAGCGCGGCCTGTACGACATAACATTGACGGCTGACATGACTACCGACACGTTCACCATGACCTCGCCGCAGTACATCGCTGCGCTGGCCGACACCTTGAAACCGGAAAACGTGAACGGGTCGCCCGGTCAGCAGGTTGAGGTTGTGGTCAATGGTCTGAATACATGTCCGGTGAGCTACCTGATGATCCCGGTGGAGTTCCCCGGGGATCTCAACTTGACTTTCAATGACTTCAGCACCGAGGGCTGTCGCACTGAGTATTTTGCTGATCAGACGTTCCTTCACTGGGATGGATTCTTCCGCCGGATGACCATCCGCTTGAAGATATCTGATGATGGCACTCAGGATGAACTCCCACCCGGAGAAGGACCCATTGTCAAGCTGCTGTTCACAATCAACGGCAGCGCACAGGAGGGTCAAAGTGCTTCGGTGGTACTTGATGGCTATACGGCATCGCAGGAGTATCTGCCCCGTTGTGAGGGGTCAATGGCGGAATACTCATTTGCGAGCACGACCTCAACAATCGGACTGGGTTGCTGTGTGGGTATGCGGGGGAATGTAGACGGCGACGCCACAGACGCGGTCAACATTCAGGATTTGACGTATCTCGTTGAGTACCAATTCTCCGGCGGGCCTGAGCCACCATGTCTGGAGGAAGCCGATGTTACGGCCGATGGTGTCGTCAATATCTCGGATGTGACTTACTTGACCGGGTATCTCTTCAGCAGTGGTGCTCCGCCAGCCGACTGCCCGTAGTAACAGCGCAAGACCACTGTGTCGAACACTGGAAAGGCCGCCGTTTGGCGGCCTTTCTTGTTTGTAGGACAACATATTGGTCATTGGTCTCTGAGCCAGACACTAAAACAGGGCCGGATGGAAGAAGAAGAGAAAGACATCCGGCCCTGAATATCGCCATAACCGATGACAAGGAGGCACATCGCGTTACAGCCCTGTAACAGAATAATAACGCATTTCTTACGTGTAAACACAATGCAAAAAGTGGGAAAATCGATGCTGGCGAAAGTCCGGAACAAGGCCACCGTTTCCAAGGACTTACGGACAGATCGAGGTAACGCAGTTATTTCCTTGACGTTCCTGAGAATCGCTCTATCTTACTGTAGATAAAGGCCTTTACTGCGAAGTAGTTGTACCGGTCAGCCATGTTTCCCTCACCGCCCGCAATATGACGACCACAACCGTTATTTTCAGATCATATGCTCGCCCAGAAGAGCTGTCGGTCGCGCCCGTTATCTGGTGTCAGCACCGGTTAGTACAACGATAGCCAGTCAAACATCGAAGAGAAGAGAAGCCGTTCCCAAAGAGAGGCTGGTCAAGCACATATGTCCCACAGATCACAATGCTGGTTCACCTGCACGCTGTCGAGTCTCTTGGCAGCTGCCGTTCTGTTGCTGGGCGCTGTTGGTGTTCAGGCAGAGCAAGTTACAGAGGATTACACGTTCGATTTTCCCCGGCTCAGTTCTGAGATAGTCGACGGTCAGCTCTACGACCGGGTTGTTATCGATGGTCTGGCCAACGGCGGTCAGCCGGGAGAACCTGCCCTGCCGCAGCAGGGTGGTTACATCCTGATTCCCTATCAGTCGGAGATTAGATCGGTCAAAGTCGAGAGTTCACTGCCCGTACTGGTAGCCGAGGATCTCTATCTTGAGCCGGTGGCAGAGCCATTTCCGCTGAGTTCACCCTCCGGAACCCGTAGCAAGGCTGAACCCAACCCGGCCATCTACGAAAGCAGCGAGCCATTTCCGGCTGAGCCCTACGAAGAGATTGGCGTGCAGCATTTTCGGGGATTCCCCTATTTGGTAATCAAGCTGCGTCCGGTGGAATACCATCCTGAGACGGGCAATGTCTATTACTATCCTCGATTGACGGTGATCGTGGAGACCGAGGCCTCAGGGAAATCCAGTCCAATGCTTCGAGGATTTGACAGAGACTTCGATCTCATGGCCAATAAGATCGACAACCCGGATGAGCTGATGACTTACGGACCAGTGAGAAAATCAGACCGTTCCCCTTACAGTATGTTGATCATCACGACTTCGGACATGGCCGCTGCATTTCAACCGTTGAAGGACTATCACGATACGGCCGGGGTGGGGGCCGAGATTCATACTATCGATATGATCGGCAGCAACGATCCGACGGATGTGCGCGCCTACATTACGGACCGTTACTGGAGTGATGGCATCGAATACGTGCTGATCGGCGCCGACGATGATCAGATTCCCGCGATTGATCTTTGGGTTGAGGCCTGGACCGGTGGCAATGTTGACTATGACATGCCTGGGGACCTCTACTTTGGGTGCCTGGACGGTACCTGGAATTACGATGGGGACTCGTACTGGGGCGAGCCAAATGACGGCACCAATGGGTACATGATCGACCTGGTTGCCGAAGTATTCGTTGGCCGCGCCGCCGCTGACAATGCTACTGAGGCCGCGCGTTTTGTCAATAAGACACTCGGCTACTACGCCGACACCACCAGCTACCTTGGTAAGGTTTTGATGTGTGGTGAGCATCTTGGTTTCGGAGGCGACTCCGAGTACGCCGGCAACTCGCTCGATGAGCTGGTTGACGGCAGCGATGAGCATGGGTACTCGACGGTCGGCATTCCATCGGAGACTTACCAAATTGACTATCTCTATGACCGGGATTGGCCGAGCCATGACTGGCCGACTTCCGAAGTGATTGGTCGGATCAACTCGGACATCCATATCATCAGCCACTTTGGCCATGGTAACACTTACTGGGCGTTGAAAATGACCGCCAGTGCGGCCTCATCGCAGCTAACCAACAGCGGGCTGTTCTTCGTGTATTCCCAAGCGTGCTTCTCAGGGCGTTTCGACAACCACGATGGTTGGGCGGAAAGTGCCAATGTGAAGACCGACAATGGGGCCTTTGGCGTCATTATGAACGCGCGCTATGGCTGGGGATCCTCCGGCAGTACCGATGGTCCCTCACAGCGCTTCAATCGCGAGTTCTGGGACGCGATGTATAGCCCGGCTGAAAACATGACCACGCTGGGCGAGGCCAACCAGGATTCGAAAGAAGACAACTTGTACCGACTCAATGAGAGCTGTATGCGCTGGTGTTACTATCAGTTGAACCTTTTTGGCGATCCGGCCCTTACTCTGAAGGGCGTACGGTCATGTTCTGAGGATGGGTTGGCTGACAGCGACGGTGATGGCCACTGTGACCCGTTTGATAACTGCCCGATGCTGGCCAATGAGGACCAGCTTGACAGCGATGGCGATTTTGTCGGCGACGCATGTGATGTCTGCCCGTATGATCCGCTTGATGACGCTGACGGAGACGGTCTGTGTGCCGATGCCGATAACTGCCCCGATACTTACAACCCTGGGCAGCTTGATTCTGACGGTGACGGTGTGGGCGATGAGTGTGATGTCTGTGACGGCTATGACGATTTCGCCGATGCCGACAATGACGGGTTGCCTGACGGATGCGACAATTGCCCGACGGTCGCCAACCCGACTCAGGCCGATCTGGACCAGGATGGCGTAGGCAACGATTGCGACAACTGTGTCTTCACAGCCAATCCCGAACAGGTCGACTCCGATAATGATGGCGTTGGTGACCCCTGTGACTGGTGCGAAGGATATCCCGATTCAGTCAACAACGACTCTGATGCCATTCCCGACGGCTGCGACAATTGTCCGTATACGTACAATCCCGATCAAGCTGACGTCGACGCTGACGGCGTGGGCGACTACTGTGATAACTGTCCCGACCACTGGAATCCTGACCAGGCAGATGAGGACTTCGACGACATTGGCGATGCCTGTGATGTATTCTGCGGTGATATCAATGGCGATCTACAGGGGCCCAACATTCAGGACGTGACCTACTTCACAGCCTACCTCTTCCAGGGTGGTCCGGCGCCGCCAGTGATGGAAGAGGCAGACGTCAACGGTATTCCAGGGCAGGTGAATGTGGTCGATCTGACGTGTCTGATCAATTATCTATTCGACGATGGCCCGGGGCCATCATGTCCGGCCAAGTGAGGTTGTCATAGTTGGTCAGAGCGCTTGACCGAGGATAGACAGGGACTAAATGAAGACGCGAGTATCGCATTCGATATTCGCGTCTTGCGTTGTGATTCTACTTCGCGAGAGGCGCCGTTAGTTCTCGGGCGTGATGGTAGCATCACCTTGTCTGGGGCTGCCGGATCCGGAGATCATACTCCGAAAATCCGATCCGCTGGGTCGTTGGAAAACCCGCAACTCAAACAGCGGCACAACCGCCAGCAGATGGTCGAAGATATCCGCCTGGATAGCTTCGTAATAGGCCCAGCGTTGATCCTTGCTGAAGACGTAGACCTCTATCGGCAACCCGTGCTCTGTCGGTTGAAGGTGCCGCACAAGGAAGGTCATTTCGGTGTGAACCATCGGATGCGCGCGCAAGTAAGCCGCCACATAGGCGCGGAATGTGCCGAGGTTGGTTAGTCGCCGGCCATTGATTAACTCAGTCGTATCGACCTGGTGCTTCTCGTTAAACTCCTGTAGCTCTTTGAGCTTGGCTTCGATATAATCCCGAATGAGTTGGAAGCGCCGGAAGCGCTTGAGCATATCCTCGGTACAGAATTCTATGGAGTGCATGTCAATGTAGATCGAACGCTTGATACGTCGGCCGCCAGACTCCTCCATCCCTCGCCAGTTCTTGAACGAATTGGAGATGAGCGCATACGAGGGAATCGTCGTGATGGTCTTGTCCCAGTTCTGGACCTTCACGGTGTGGAGGCTGACGTCAACCACGGTTCCATCGGCTCCATACTGACTCATTTCGATCCAATCGCCGATGCGAACCATGTCGTTGTTGGATAGTTGAACACTGGCCACCAAGCCAAGAATGGAGTCCTTGAACACGAGGATAATCACGGCCGTCATGGCGCCAAGACCGCCGAGCAGGTAGATAGGGGACTTGTTGATCAGCATTGAAATCATGACAATGGCCCCGACAATCCAGACGATGATCTGGATGACCTGAATGTAGCCCTTGATGGGTCGATGGCGAGCGCTTTCAAACGTTTGGTAGATGTCTACTGCTGCCCGCAGCAGGCCATTGATGATACCAATCCCAATGACAATCATGTAGATGCTGGCGAAGCGTTGTATTTCACTCTCGACTGGCGGAAACAGGCCGGCAGTGTTGGAGATGAAGATGGCCGGTGCCAGATGCGAGGCCCGCGAGAAGACCTTCCGGTTCACCAGGATATCATCCCAGGTTGACCTCGTCCGAGCGACGAACCGATGGACCACGGCCAGAATGACACGATGTGTTACCAGGTAGACGACGATGGCGCCCAGCAGGACAAGAATCGCCAGTGAGGCCCAACTGGCGAACTCGGCGGCGGTCGGCGGCAGCCCCTGTTGCGCGAACCAATGCATCAACTGCTCATTCATGCTGACAAGTACCTCCATGCATTCGGGAATGACCAACGCCTCATGTATAGCGCTCCCCGGTAGCGCTGGCAACTCAAAAAGCGCACAGAACAAGGCCGGTTAGCCATCTCAGGCTGACTGGCCCGTTGTCGGTGGTCAACACAATCAGCCAAGTGTCATCAACATTGTCGCGGGGTACCAGGGCCATGTCTCCGCAGTGCAATGCCTTGATGGCATTGATGTCATCGGCAATCGACTGATAGGAGAACGTGAATCACTCTCGAGCCTGGGTGAACGTTACAGCCCAATCTCGCAAACTTCTGATTGGTTGCAGAACATACAGGTTGTGTTGCTGCAGACACCTGCAAGATGGCAGGTATCATCCACATTCGATGGGGATCATGATGCCGATGGCAGGAAAAACCGGGCCACGTAGTCCTTCATGCGATCCGGCAGTTCAAGGCGGTCGATTTCCTCACGGGTGGCAACGCTGCTCACAATAGTCTGGAGGTCACCGTTCCTCACCTTGCGTGCCCAGTCTGCATCGAGCAGCAGTTCCTGACCGAGGGCGACCAGTTCCACACCATCGTTAAGAACCTGCAGAGCCTGATCGGGGTGACGGATACCACCGACACCGATGACGGGAACGTCTTTGGGCAGGGCGTCGCGAATCATCCTGGTCGGGTGTGTATCGGTTCCCTCGGTGTAGATGCCCTTACCGTATTCCCAACTGGACACATGCACAATATCTACCCCCAGCGGCAGCAGGACTTGCAGAAGCTTGATAGCATCCTCAGTCGTGTACCCATCGGGCTGTTCTTCCTCGGGGGAGATACGGTAGGCAATGGGATAGTCCTCGCCAACTGCGCCCCGCACGGCCTTGACAACCTCGCGGGCGAAGCGACTTCGGTTCTCGAAGGTCTGTGTGCCCCATTTGTCGTCACGTCTGTTGGTATAGGGCGAGAAGAACTGCTGAAACAGATAGGTATTGGCGCCGTGAATCTCGACTCCTGTGAACCCCGCTCCGCGTGCGCGTCTTGCGGCCTCGGCGAAGGCCTCAATGAGCATCCCGATCTCGGATTCGGTCAGCGCTCTTGGCAGTTCGGAGGTACCCCGGCGGTTTTTTACTGCCGAGGGCGCCAGCGGTGGTTGGCCCGTGTAGGCCTCTTTGGCGGCATTTCCGCCATGGTGGATTTGCAGAAACGAGGCGGCTCCTTCCTCATTGATAGCCCTGGCACAAGCCGCCAGCGATTTCAGCAGGCCATCATGATCACAGCCTACTTGCCGCTCGAAGGCGTGGCCGGACTTGTGGATGTAGCAGGCGGGTGTCATGATCAGGCCGATTCCGGCTTCGGCTCGGCGCTTGAGATAGGCTACCTCCTGGTCGGAGAAGGAACCATCGGCTTCTCCTGCGGTAGTAGTCATAGGAGCCATGACGAGACGATTGGAGAGCTTGAGTTTCCCGCCGATATCTATTGGTGTAAAGAGCGATTCATATGCCATGAGCCCAAGGTAGGGTTAGTGGGCCACAAAAGCAAGGCCGGGACTTCAATGGCTTGTGAACTTTCAGAATCGGCGATCGTTGATTAGGTTAGTAACGTGACGACAGATATGGCACAACACCGAAGCAAGAACCCAAAGCGCGTTGTTCGCAACTGCTACGACGAGATATCCGAGCGCTTCGAGCGATTCGCCCTTGAGGTACGCCAGGATGAGCGCAAGCGATACACGCGAATCCTGATGGATCGCCTGAAGCCGGGATCGCGAGTTCTTGAGCTTGGCTGTGGCAGCGGGCTGCCAACCACACGACAGCTTGCCGAGCAATTCGAAGTCACAGCGGTTGATATATCCTCGGTACAGATTGAACGAGCGCGCACCAATGCCCCCAAGGCCTCATTTATCTGTGCTGATATGACCGGGCTGCAGTTTGCCCCATTTTCATTCGATGCTGTTATCAGCTTCTATGCTTTCTTCCATCTGCCGCGTACTCAGCAGCGGAAACTGATCAACAAGATCAGTACCTGGCTCAGGCCCGGTGGACTGCTGGTTCTGACCCTGGGCGCGGTCGACACACCGGCCCTGTTTGAGGAGTTGCTCGGGATGGAGTCATACGTTAGCAGCTACGATGCCACCACTAACAAGCAGATAGTGTCTTCAGCGGGTTTTGATTTGGTAAGCGCCCGTGAGGAAACAGCCGAGGAGTTCGGTGAGCCGGTCACGTTTCTCTGGGTTGTGGCCAAACGACCATTGCCGGAGGATTAGCCAACCGACAACTTGTCAGTTGGCATTACACGCCTTACCTTCTGCCCATTAACAGGAATTACTCTCAATTTCACCCGCCACCGGAGGTGTTCATGGATGACAAACAGACGGCCGATGATGCCCTTTCACTTGATGTAACCCATATCATTAATCCAGCGGGCGACTCGAGACCATTCATCTCCACAGAGGAACTGGATAGGCTTTCGCCAAAGGTAGTCGAGCAGCACCGCAAGCTCAACGCAGGCGAAGGTGACTGCAAGGATGGTGACACACCAATGCTTGGCTGGCTGACAATGCCGGAATCCATCACCGGTGAGCACCTGGATCACATTGCGCAAGTTGCCGGAGAATTGAGCGGGCAGATCGATGCCTACCTGTCATTGGGGATCGGCGGTTCATATTTGGGCATCGAGGCAACCATCAAGGCGCTTACTCCGACCTTCTTCAATCAGATGTCGCGTGACGAACGCGGGGGCGCTCCTGAAGTGTACTTCCTGGGACAGAATCTGGACCCGGATTTCTTCGATGACACGATGTGCCTCCTCAAGGACAAGCGGCTCGGAGTAAATGTCATATCGAAGTCTGGCACGACGACCGAAACCGCAGTCGCCTTCAGGATCATTCGCGAGTACCTGGAGCAGGCGGTCGGCGAACAGACAGCTGCAGAATTGATCGTCGCAACGACCGATGCCGACAAGGGCGCACTTCGAAAGCTGGCTGAACAGAAGGGCTACAAGACTTTTGTCGTTCCCGATAATATCGGTGGCCGCTTCTCCGTGCTGTCAGATGTCGGACTGTTTGGTCTGGCCGTAGCCGGAATCGATCTGGGTGAATTCGTTGCAGGCTTTCGCGACATGAAGCAGCGGACTGATACTGATGACTTCTGGAGCAATCCGGCTATGGTACATACCGCGGTTCGCTACCTTGCGTGGCAGAAGGGCAAGAAGATCGAGGTAGTGGCAACCAATTCGTCGCACTTGTATCAGCTTACCCGGTGGATGGAGCAGCTCTTTCCAGAAAGCGAGGGGCACCAGGGACATGGCATGTGGGTTTCTCCTTCAATGTACTCTGAGAAACTGCATGCGAACGGACAGATGGTTCAAGATGGTGAGCGTAACATCCTCGAAACGTTCCTGCGTCTGGGGAAGCACAGCAAAGAAGTCACAATACCCGGCGACGAAGAGAATCTCGATGGTCTCAACTACCTGAGTGACGCTGGCCAATCGATGAATGATGTCAACCAACTGGTGATCGACGGCCCCGCATTCGCCCACTTCCAGGGCGGTGTGCCCAATATGACGCTGACCATTCCCAAACGCAGCGCATACTGTGTGGGACAGTTGTACTTTCTCATGGAGCGATCAGCGGCCTTGAGTGGCTATCTCATGGGTCACAACCCGTTCATCCAGCCTGGCGTGGAAGCTTACAAGAAGGCTATGTTCGCCCTGGCGGGGAAACCGGGCAGTGAGTCGTTCAGCAAAGAAATGCGAGCCGCCACCGAGAAGATGACCCGGTTGATCGTGTAACTGTTACACACTATTCGGACATTCCTGACAGGAGAACGGGCAGAGCTTTTAAAAGCTCTGCCCGCTTGTATGTTCTTAGAGGATCGGTCCGTCTTGAGGTCACGGGCAGGATGGCGGAGCCGCGCCACCGCTAAACAGGAACGCCACGAGATACGTGACATCCTGAATGGTGATGGACTCGGAAGGATCGCCATCCACATTTGCCTCTTCAGGGCACGGCGGTTGAGCGCCTCCGCTGAATAGGAAGGCAACCAGATAGGTCAGATCCTGAACATTGATAGCGTCGGCAGCATCGCCATCGACGTTACCCCTGATACCGACACAGCATCCAGGTTCGAAGAATGACTTGAAGGCATAGGCATTGCCGTCCGAGCCAAAGGTAACACAGGCGATGTTGGGCACACCGTCGCCGCTGATATCGCCAATAGCAATATGCATGACATCGTCAGCACAGCTATACTGCCAGACACCATCACCGGTAAGCGGGTCGATCCAGTGGAGAATCTGGTCATCGGAGCCGGCGAGAACATCGGGGATACCGTCTCCGCTCACGTCGTGGGCGAGGACAACATTGACCTCTCCCCCGGTCGAGTAGCTCCACAGTTCAGCGCCGGTGGGACCGCTGAAGGCTCGCACGGTAGCATCTGACGAATTACCGGCTGTAATGACATCCTCAGCCTTGTCATCATTGACATCCCCGTGAGACAGCCCGTACTCCGATGTCAGCGGAACAGGCACAGTCCACAGCAGACTCTGGGTGGCACCATCGACCACAACAACCTTGCTGCCGGTGTACCGGGTACCAATGGCCACATCGGGAATGCCGTCGTCGTTGGCATCAAGCACCTCTACGTGGGCGGCGTTGCCAATATCTGTATCATAGCTGTAAAGGAGACTCCCGGTGGCGCCATCAAGAACGACCATGATGGGTGAGGAGCCGGAGATGACGGCGACCACATCAAGCGGTCCAATGCCGTTCATCTGAGCCACCTCGACTTCCTCAATGTCGGCAGCATAGGCATTGGACCACAATTCCGTACCTGTAGATCCGTCAATGGCATACAGGACATTGTCCTCGGAGCCGGCGATAACATCGACATTGCCGTCCTCGTTGAGGTCGGCCGAGGCGAGGCCTTTGCGGTAGACATCATCGGTCATCGTGGTGAACGTCCACATGATGCTGCCATCGCTCCCCTTGAGAGCCGTTACAGTGGCATCGTATCCGGCAACTGCTACATCGCCGATACCATCACCGTCAAAATCCCCAATGGTTGCCGCAAAGAGATTATCGGTTCCTGCCCAGTGCCATAGCTCGGTACCGGTCTTGCCGTCAATCGCCCAGGCGCGATCTCCCAGCGAGGCAACCGCGACAACATCGTCGTACTCATCGCCATTGAGATCGCCAACCGCCACAGCATTGCCATACTCCCCGAACTGGAATTCCCAGAGCAGTGGTGACTGTGCCGACCGAATGGCCCAGACAGTCTTTCCCGGGTCTGGCGGAAAGCCAACCGTCTCGGCCGTCCCGCCGGCCGAGACATCGACAATACCGTCGTCGTCAAAATCACCGACGGCAACAGAGGCTATTGAACCGGCGACTGCGAAGTACCACTCTTTAGTACCGTTTTCGGCATCGAGTATCTGCACACGGTCATAGGTTGCGGCAACAATGTTCAGTACTCCATCGCCGGTTACATCGGCAAATGCCGCACTTCGGACATAGCCGGAGAGGGTCTCCGATGTATACATGGGGGTGGCATTTGCTCCGTCGTACATGTTGTAGAAATACCCGATACCGCCGTGGCTGACCAGAAGGTCGAGATCGGTGTCGGCATCGATATCATAGGTAAACAAATAGATTTCGTTGTTGACGCCATCACCCACACCAAGTGTGTCCTCCCATTGCAGAGCACCTGTGAGAGCATCTCGACTCTGCACGGCAAGTGTCTCATCGTCGTATTCTACGCCAAACACCGCTTCGAGCTGGCCATCGCCATCGAAGTCCTCAACGACAGTCTTCATGCCGACATAGCTTGTGGTCAATTGCCAGATATCGGAGCCATCGGTACCATCGAGCACACCGATGTAGTTAGTAAACCCGGTCAGGTATTCGTGGGCATAGGCAACATCGCCAATCAAGTCACCGTCGACATCGGCAATCGCCACCCCGTTGATCCACAAACTGCCGATGTTGCGCACCCAGAAGGCCACACCTGTTTGACCATTGATAGCGTGCACCTGGTCATCGAATGACCCGACCACGACATCCATGTAGGCATCGCCGTTGATATCACCGACATCGATAGCGTTATTCGAAGCTCCGACGTAGTATGTCCAGATTTCGGAACCATCAACCCCGTTGATGGCATGCACATATCCATCAGGCGTCGCGGAGCTGTTGTACGAAGCGCCGGCCGCGACATCGGTGACACCATCACCATCGATATCTCCTGTAGCCATGACACGGCACCCATCCTGGAGCCAGTAGATCCAGATGGTATCACCGGTCTTACCATCGATACCGAAGACCTGCGATGGTTCGCCATAGTAGTCCGGATTGTATTCGGCTGCGATCACATCCGGGATGTTATCGCCGTTGAGGTCAGCGGCAGCCACGTGGCCAACGCGGAGATCGGAGTCGAAATACCACATTTCTTCACCGCCAAGGTTCTGCGCAACAACCGTCCCGGTTGCCAGAAGTAGAATGAGTACAGCTATGAGTGACGGAACTGTGGTTCGAGGTATGAGCAGTAGTTTCATAAGAGCACCTCTCTTCACTGAGCAAGGGTCGTATAACATGATAGACTATTGTATGTACTACGTATATGCGTTTACGGTGCCGGTGCTGTGGCAAGATTTGTGGGGTAACGAATTGACAGAACACCTGGGTCAGCAACCGTATTTGTAAGATATCGTGAACAGGCCCCTGTGTCAAGAGAACTGACTGATCCGGCGGGCCCAACAGGAGTGTTAACGCGCTACAATACAGCGCCTTACGTCTAATGTGCGAACGGATACTATAATGCTCGATCACAATCACAAACGCAACTTTTGGAGACGCCTGCCGCAGCCGCTCTATGTTTTGGCGCCGATGGCCGATGTCACCGACAATGCGTTCCGCAGGCTGATTGCCGATTGTGGTAAACCGCATGTGTTCGTCACGGAGTTTGTCTCTTGCGATGGGCTTTGTTCTCGCGGTGAAAACAGACTTCTGCGTCACCTGACATACACAGAGAGTCAGCGCCCGATTGTGGCCCAGATTTGGGGGATCAATCCAGAGACCTACTATCGCACCGCGCAGTTGATAGAGGAGCTTGGATTCGACGGGATTGACATCAACATGGGGTGTCCGGTGAAAAACGTTTGCAAGACCGGTGGCGGCTCTGCCCTGATCGACAATCCCGCGCTGGCCCAGGAACTGATCAACGCAGCCCAGGAGGGGGGCCGCGGCCTGCCGGTATCCGTCAAGACACGGATTGGCTACGGCTCGATCGTGCTTGAACGTTGGGTCGGCGACTTGCTTGTGGCTCGCCCGGCTGCTATCACGCTGCATCTGCGAACACGCAAGGAGATGTCCAAAGTCCCGGCCCACTGGGAAGTGATGGCTGATGCTGTCAGGGCGGCCCGAGGTTCAGGCACTCTGATTGTTGGTAACGGGGATATCCGGGACCTGGATCACGCAGATGAGTTAGTCAGCCAGACGGGTATGGATGGAGCTATGCTGGGTCGGGCTGTGTTCGGCAATCCGTGGCTGTTCAGCAGACGCCCGGCGGATGACATCTCGCTAAACGAGCGTTTCGGAGCCATGTTGTTGCACGCGAGTTACTATGAACAGGAGTATAGTGGCACGAAGCCATTCCTGCTCATGCGCAAGCATCTCATGGCCCATATCAGCGGAATTCCGGGCTCCAAAGAGCTGAGGCTGCGACTGGGCGAGGCGAACTCGGCCAACGACGTACAGGAGGCTCTGCGCTGGTACGGCAAGACATTCGGAGCGGACGGGAGTCCTTCACGAATAGCTGGTTGACCGCATCTTCGGTTGGTTCATCAGATGTTGTTTGGGTTCTGTAAGATCTTGATCTGTCTCCCCTCTCGGCGACCATCTCGCGCACACTGCCCCTAACCCAAATGACCTTCTCATCCGACATACTATGCAGAAACCCCACAGACCCGAAATCACATGGGCTATCTGTTCGATGGCGAGGAGGAATCGATGACAAAGCGGTCAATTGTCTTGGTGACGGTCATACTAGTATCTGGTCTACTTGCATTTCTTGGCGGTTGTGGTGGTGGCTCGCAGGATCCGGTAAACTCAACCGATGATCCCGGCACCGGGACCCAGTACAATGGCACCGGTATCGAGGTAACCTCCAACGACAGCGGCCAGGTGAGCATTACCACGACGTACCTCAACGATGATACCGTCTATACGTACAATGTCCAATTGACCGACCAATTTGGCGATCCATTGTCCCAGATGAAGGTGTACTACCTGGAACCCGGCACGAACTCTGTCATTATCGCCCACGATCCCCTCTTCGAGTATACTCCAGCCATCGCCTGCGGGGCACCGGCTGAACTGAAGAGTGAATTCGATCAGTCGTCGGCCATTGCCAGGACCACTGCCATGACCGCCGCCGCACATCTTGAGCTGGATATCACGCTGGTGCTGGCCTCCATTGAGCAAGTGGCTTCGACCTTTGTCTTCCCATCATATGCTGTCTCCAGCTTCTTCATAACAAGCAATGTAGCTTCTGGACAGGACTATACGCAAACGTGCCGTGATTTCGAGGAACTCGCCGTTGATCTTGCCGGTGAAATCGAAGGTAACGCCCTGTTTAAGGCGCTGGTGGTGCAGATTGATTCGGTTGCCAGTGGCCAGGGCGCACATCAGCAATGGGCAATGTTGCGCAATGACATACTGGGTCAGGAGAATATGGTATCGGCGCTTCAGGCTCAACTTGTGCAGCAGACGGCTCAGAACTGGTCATTGACGGCTGCTGACTTGAGCACTCGTCGGGTGATCATCAAGTCGTTCTTCGATGGTTCGAACATTCCCAGCAGCATTCGCAACCTGTTTACCATCGTGGAGATCGGTGAGGACACCAGCATTTGTTCCGGAATCGGCACCATCAGTGGAACAGTCACCGACGCTACAACCGGGGAGCCGATCAGTGGCGTGAGGGTCTCCATGTCGGGTGCGGTTGGCGGAGTCTCGTATACCGATGCCACTGGAGCCTATTCATACGGCTCATTGCCCGATGGCGATTATACTATTTCGATATCCAAGTCTGGTTACATTGGCGCTTCCAAGCAGGTGACAATCGACGGCGGACCGACAATCGCTAATTTCGTCATAACAGAAGTCCTCAGCGAGTCCCAATACCGGTTTGTTCTGCTGTGGGACAGCTTGCCGGTGGACCTCGATGCTCATGCCTGGAGTGGCGACGATCACATCTTCTACATGGACAAGGGGTCCGACACCATGGCACCCTACATTGCGCTGGACATTGACGATATCACCAGTTACGGTCCCGAGACGATAACGGTCAGCCAGCTTACCGAGACGGTTCAGTACGCGGTGTACAACTACTCCGGGATGCCCAACATTGCCGGTTCAGGGGCCACTGTGCAGGTATACCAGGGGAGCAGTCTTCTCAAAACGTACACGGCACCCGCCACCGGAAGTGGGCTTTATTGGTATGTATGTGATCTGTCACCCACCTCTGGCCTGATCGATCAGGACTACGTGACCGACACATCACCCGGGCCACACTACTTCATGCCGAAGAACTGACTCATACGAACTGTACAGATCAAGCGATGTCACAAATGAACAGGGAGAGCCGACTGGCTCTCCCTGTTTCTGTTGATGCAGATGCTTTGGCGGATGGGTGTGCTGTTTATACTCGGAAGCGTTCCACCATTGTCTTGAGGCCTTCGGCCTGACGGTTCAGTTGCTCAGCAGCGGCTGCGGACTGTTCGGCTCCGGTTGCAGTTTCCTTGGTGACTGAAGCGATGTGTTCAATGTTCTTGGAAATCTGTTCGGCGGCCGAAGACTGCTCTTCGGAGGCCTGTGCAATCTGTTGGATCTGCGCCATCACCTGTTGCGATACCGACACGATCTCGTTGAGAGACGTTCCGGCCTGATCGGCAAGTTCCCGCCCCTTGTCGACCTGCTGCAGACCCGACTCCATTGAATTGACAGCTTCATCGGTCTCGGTCTGGATGCCCTTGATCATGTCAGTGATCTCTCCGGTTGCTTTACCGGTTCGCTCGGCCAGCTTCCGGACTTCATCGGCGACAACGGCAAAGCCGCGTCCCTGCTCACCTGCGCGGGCTGCCTCAATAGCGGCATTCAGCGCCAACAGGTTGGTCTGGTCCGCGATGTCATCGATGACACCAATAATTTCGCCAATCTGCTCGGCGGACTTGGCCAGCTTGCCGATAGATTCAGCCGATTCCCGGACAGTCTCAGCGATCTGTTGCATACCTTTGATGGTATCGCCGACTACCTCGCCACCGGTATTGGCCGTTTCGGATGCTCTCTGGGAGGCCTCGGTAGCCTCGCCGGCATTCTTGGAGCTCTGAAGAATGGTGGCACTCATCTGTTCAACAGCAGACGAAACCTGTGAAACCTGCTCATTCTGCGTCTGGGCTCCTTGTGAGGCCTGTTCCGACGAAGAGGCGATTTCAGTCGCCGCGCTCACCAGTTGATCCGCGTTCTCACGCAGCTGATGGATCATCTTGGAGAGGTTAGCCACCATCGTCTGGAAGGACTGACTGAGCTTGTCTCGATCCGATTTTGGCTCGACAGCTACTGTCAGGTTGTTATCCGCAACCTGCTCAGCGATATTGGACAACTCCCGCATGTAGTCCATCAGTTGACGGAACGAATCTGCCAGCATTCCGATTTCATCCTTGCTGTCGATATCCAGGGTGTGCTCGACATCACCAACCGCGATTTCCCGGGCCACCTGGGTTACACGTGCGATCGGTCGGCTGATGGATCGGGCAAACAACCAACCACCGAGGACAACCAAACCGGCAACAATCAGACCAATCATCATCATCATGGTCTGCAAGCTGTTTACGGCAGCAAAGGCCTCGTCTTCGTCGATTTCAGCGAGCATCGTCCACCGGATCTGCCCAAGCTCAATCGGTGCGTAGGCAGACAGGACATTGATGCCGCGATAATCGGCCACTACCTCGGCTCCCGTCTGGCCCTTCAGTCCCATGGAAGCGGTCTTGGTGTCGATACGCTGTTGCAGAACCGTCGGCTCGTCAGAGAAACGGGAATCCGAGCGCATCAGTTTGTCCTGGCCAACCAGGTAGGTCTCACCGGACTCGCCCAGACCGCTGCGCTCCTGCATAATGGCGTTGATCCGACTCAACGGCAACTGAAGCGCCACAACCCCGATCACATCACCGTTGCCATTTCTCACTGGAGCGCCGACAAAGCTCGCCGCGGCACCGTTGGAGGGTGCGTAGGCAGCAAAATCGACAATGGATACATCGCTTAATGATCGCCGGTAGAGGTCCGCGATATTCTGGTTCGAGTACTTGCCGTTGACAACATTGGTGGCGAAGTCTGGCTCCTTCTCGACCGTGTAGACGATATCACCAGACCTTGAGATCAGAAATAGATCGTAGTAACCGTATTCCTTCTCGTACTGCACCAGCCACGGCGAGTACTGCTGATCGACATCCCGATAGGACTGGCTCTCGACTCCCTGTTCGTAGGCGCCAGAGTAGGCTTCAAGCGCCTCAACAACCGTGGGATTGGTCGAAAGCACAGCAACATCTCCCATCCTCTCCCCGAAGTAGTTCTCAACCTGGCCTTTCTTGACGTCGCGGAGTGAAATGAGCTGGTTGTAAGCCTGTTCTTCAAGCGCATTGGAGGACGTGTTCAGACTGATCAATCCAATGGTACCGGCTGGAATCAGACCGATAAGCAAGAACACCGCAATGAGCTTCGTGTTGATTCTGAGATTCTTAAGCATGGTTGTTCCTCTCCCTCATGGCATCCCTTGCGAGACTATTCGATATCTTGATTCGTTACTTGTCAATACAATCCGAGGAATCTCGTGCGAGAGCAGTGGCTCAATTCCTTCTCTCCTGTTTTCGGCAGGCGATCGGAAGAGACTGAGGGACTATTTGGGGTCATGTGTGGGTTATGGATCGTAGCCCCAAGGCAGAAACGAGAGCGCCTATTGCAAACGGCTCCGCAGATATGAACAAAGGTTGGCCTCGGTTCGGTTGATTCCGAGCTTCTTGCGGATGCTCTTGCGCTGATTGCGTACGGTTTCAGGCGACACATGAAGTGTTTCAGCTATCTGTTTGCTGCTGAGTCCGCTCTTGACCATATTGCAGACCTCAATCTCGCGCGGGCTCAGAGAAGTGAAGTCATTTTCCAACGCAAGCGTGAACGGAGAGGTAAGATCCATTAGGCTGTCGCGAAGCAGCACTGCGTATGAGCTTCTTGTTCCCTTCATCTCGGTCTCGATCCGGCTCAGGATTGGTAGTATCAGCCGATCTACATTGGCTTTGATCTGCTGTGACAACCGCCGCTTCTCGACGTCGATTTCACGCAGCACCTCCTTCAGGGCGGCATTCTTCTGCGTGAGTGCAGCTCGTTCCGCGCACAGACGCGCATTGGCGATCTCAAGGTTAAGTTCAATCTCTTTGCGAGCTGTTATGTCACGGCAGGAATACAGCCGGGTCCCGCCCAGAATATCGACTTTCTTGACGTTGATCCACAGGACGTGTTGGGTACCGTGCTTGTCCTCGATTTGTCGCTCAATATTCTGTATCTCGCCCTTTTGGGTCAGCTCCGCCTCATCGAACAACCCTTCGCCGAGCAAGCTGTCGATTGAGCCCATTTCCTTCACCTCGTCCGGCGTCCAGCCGAAGATTATGTGCGCATTGTGACATATATAGGTGAAGTTGCCGACATCGTCGGTAAGAAAGACCGCATCCGAGATCTGGCTGAGTGTGATTCTGTGCAGCATCTCCGAGGCTCGAAGCTTGTCCACTATCTGTTGTCGACCAGTAACATTGACACCGATACCAAGTTGCATTCCGGCGTTGCCTGAGTCCCAGGGTGCAGACTGACAAGACCAGGACAGCCACTTGCGTTCGCCGTCGTGAGTCCTCAGGCTCACGATTCGCTCGTCTTGCTGATGACCTTTGGGGCCGGGATGGACAAGTGACTCCAGATTCTCGTCGGGAAACACGTGCTTCGTAAGGACCTCGCCGTAAAGTACCGACTGGTCATATCCGGACATTCGCTGTCCTGCCGTGTTCATGTAGTGTATCTCGCCACATTCGTTGAACACGCAGATCATCGACGGCAACGCATTGAGGACCTTGAGTTGTTGGGCGGGAGCCAATTGCGGGTTCGTACTGTCGGCGGCTATTGGGACGGATTCCCAATCCTCGGGGCCCTTACCAATCATTATGGCACGCTTCACGGCATTCGCTCCCTGTGTAGTTGCTAACCTGACCACTCCCTTATGATGTGTCGGCCTGGATGTTGAATATCTGAACAGTCTCCGCGTGCTTAGTCTTGGCGAGTGGTCGTGCACAGGAGAGCCTCTAGATGTCCGGCAAGGGTGGCCTGTGGTTGAAGCGGATGTGCGGACGGTAGCTCTGTACAGGAATAACACAGATTCTGCTTTGATCGGTTATTGAGCACTGTCGACGACGCACCGTAATACGTTGTTTATCAGCCCCTTACGGACAAGCCGCGAGTGTATTGACAGGGCCCCATAATGAACCACCGTTAGTACCGGCCGATAGTCTGAGAGTGAAGACGCATGAACTACGAGGCATGAGGGAAAGACAGATGAAGGGCAACATACGGACCATGCTGCTAATTGAGAACGACGACAATACGGCTGCCTTGATCACCGAGTCGTTCTGCGAGATATTTCGCGAGTGCCTGGTGATTCGGGTAACCTCGGGAGAATCAGGTCTGGAGTATGTCACTCAGGGATTGCCCATGGGACTTACAGCGGCGTGTCAGCTTCCCGATATCGTGTTTCTCGGCGCCTCACTGCCTCGAATGTCCGGGATGGAGTGTCTGGAGCATCTGAGGAGTCTTCCTCACTCTCGGGCTATTCCGGTGGTTGTGCTGGCAGATGAATACATCCCGGACCTTGTGTGCCGAGCGTATGAACTGGGCGCCAGCAGTTTCTTCACCAAGCCCTGCGATACTCAGGAATTCATAGTCAAGTTAACCGAACTGAATATGTATTGGTCACAGACAGCCGATGTCCCTCCTGCCCGACAAGTCGATGAGAAAGTCCTTGAACCGGTAACAGACGAGGCGCATAATGGCGGTACTGCCCACTAAACCAGTTCCGGTACACCGCGACCTGCGCAACGCATGTTCGCGACATACTGTCCTTGTCGTCGAGAATGGGCAGAGTCAGGTGGGGAGAGCCCAACGTGCTCTATCTGGCTGCAAAGACTGGCTCCTGGACATGGCCGAAACGGTGGAGGCCGCCCTGAGTCTCATTGCGACACGACGATATTGCGCTGTACTGGTTGATGAACGTCTTCCCGACGGCAGCGCCCTGGCCATCCTTGAGTGGGCCACAGGGCGGTGCCCGGTCATTGTCATGGCGGATGAGTATGATGTAGCCGCTGGACTTGAGATCCTCCACCTCGGAGCATATGATTTTGTTACGAAGGATGACCAGTTCGAATTGCTGTTACCGGACGTCCTGAACCGGGCTCTCCAGAAACACAGTACTGATTGCGAGCTGTCACAACTTCGAGCCGACCTTCAGACACAGCACCGGCAGTTGACCACGATCCGTGGCGATCTGCAGTTCCTGGAATCGCTTAAATCGGAACTAATGACCGATGCTTCAAACGAGATTCAGCAGCCGTTGAACCTCATCCGTCGCCTTGTTACGTTGCTGGAGGACGGCAGCGTTGGCGATATCGGTTCAGGCCAGAAGGACTACCTGTCCAGCGTCTTGAGGAACTGTGATCTCTTGGAGTTACTGATCGGCGACGTCTTTCAGCTTCAAGGTCTGGAAACCGGCAACCATCCGGTCCGACGTTACAAGGTTCGCGTCCGAACCTTGATCGACACCACGGTGAAACGAATTCTTGAGTCGTATCCGCTTGAGGGCAGGAAGTTGACAGTCCATGACCTCGATGATGACGTATTTGTGCTGGGCGACTCCGAACTCCTTGCTCAGAGCATTCAGAATCTGATCGAGGCAGCCCTCGCCTTCACGTTGCGGGGAGGTGCTATTGCTGTTGTCTGCCGTGTATCCGAGGATGACTTGGTTGTCGACATAACCTCTGACGGTCCGGCAATGACCTATGCAGAACGCCGTAAGGTGTGGGACCGCTTTGAATCGGTTGTCGCCCGATCGGGGCAGAACCGCCTTCGAACGGGTCTGGAACTGGCCATAGCCCGTAGCATCCTGGAACGTCATGATGGTCAGGTGGTACTGCGCAGTGAGCCCAGTCGCGGCAACACCTTCAGTGCCAGTATCCCCCTGTGGGACGGCACACAACAACTGACAGCGTTTCTGAAAGACCGCATGAATACCGATTCGGCCGGGAGCGGACGACTTGCCTTCTCCATTCTGACACCAGTTTGGGGGAGCGATTCCTCTGCGGCGACGTCCGAAGAGGTACATCGGAAGCTCCTGCATCACGTTGCCGGCTCGCTGCTATCGCGGCTCAAGCTCAAACCAGATGAGATCATCACAATCGTCCCTGAGAATGTGGTAGCGGTCCTGACGGTCACGGGAGATTCCGGAGGCTTGATGATTATGCATAAGCTGATCGACAGGATTGCCGGCGATCCGGATGTATCGGTGCCAATCTACTGCTCGACGGTCATGGTCACGCCTGATATAGCGGCTGAAGACTGGGTCGCCATTGCTCGCAATCGAGCCGTGCTTGTGTGTCCTTCGGGTGTAGTCGACTCAGGCGATCAAGTTGCTGCCAACGACGATGCGCGCCCGGCACTTCATTCCAACCGGTTGTCACCGACGATACAGGCGGAGTACTCGAACGTCTCGGAGGTTGCGATACGGCACGTTCTCAAACGGTAGCCGAACGCCGTTGTCTTGCCAAGCGCAGTCACCGCAGATGTCCCGGGCAGTGCTGACACGGCCATGCTCGCTTACTCTCAGGATCTTCACAAAAGACACGATTTCGTCTCTGAAGATTAAACTTACGTTTGGTTCATACGTTAGTATATTGTTGCCGTGCCTGGCGCATGTCCGGCGAAACGGTTCAGAGACACCCTGACCGATTTCGAGCGGCCGGCTGAAGAGAGTGAGTCGAAGTACATGAGCATCAGCATCGTTGCCGTCGGCCGTTGTTTACGGGCCGTCTGTACATCTGCAGTTTTGGTGGGGTTCTGCCTGACGCTTGCGAGTCCCTTGCAGGCACAGGAACTCGACGATCCCATATTTGCCCCATTGTCTCAAGATACTACGCGCCTTGATCGTCCACCCGATCTGACTACCGCTGACAGGCCGGAGATCAAGTATCGTATTCATGACGCCGGCCAGTTCTGGAACACGTTCAATAACAACGGAATCATCGGCAATTACTTCAGCTTCGAGGATACCTCCTACTACAACCGCCCGGCACCAAATTTCCAGTATCCGGAACGATTGAAGCGCTTCTATGGCAACTGGGAAGGTATCTGGATCGGTGGCATTGTCGATGGCAAGGATACTCTTGTGTCGACCTCACCGTGCCAGGATCACGGCAGTTATTATGGCTACCGGTCTGAATTCTATCCTGATTATGGAGCCCTGCCGGAATATGAGGTCCGTTCCAACGATCCGACATCGTCTTACTATCATCCAGACGCCAAAGCGGATCAGGAGTTCATCTGTGTCTATGCTGATACGTTCGTGTACATGGATGGGTTGTCGTACAATGGGTACGACCGACGATACCATCGACCGCTCGGTGTCAAAGTCAAGCAGACCAGTCGTTCGTGGAAGGCCAAGCACGCCCAGGATTTCATTATCATCGAATACGAAATCGAGAACATCAGCAACAAGGTCATCCAAGACCTGTATCTGGGTATTTATCACACCGGCATGATCTATTCCAACGGTGAACAGCCATCCGGCGGTGCCCCGCAGGACGACATCCCCGGCTTTCTTCAGACCCATGAGCACCTGTTCGAAGGAGCTCCGGGCAAGGACACTGTGAACATCGGCTGGGTGATGGACAACGACGGCAAGGCTGGCATCATGCTCTGGGATATGATTCGCACCGATAATGCGTACGGCCTCGCTGCGCTCAAGACGCCAAAGGGGGCAGATGACAGGCATTTCAACTGGTTTGTCTGGACGAGCTATCGCAATAGCTGGGGGCCACGGAGGCTGACCTTTGAGTCCTCGGGCGTGCGGCGTTTCCATGGTCAGCTTGGCTATCCGTATGGTGACAACAACAAGTACTACCTCATGGCTCATCCGGAAGTTGACTATAATGGCTATCTGGCGGCTGTTCAGAATCCGGGCTTCCTTCCGCCTCACGAGGCTGAAGGGGGAGACATTTCGAATGGCTACTACCCGAATTTTGTCTACTCGATGGGTCCGACGGATCTGTATCCCGGGACCAAGCGGACATTCTGGATCGTGTCGTTCATCGGCAAGCGAGTCCACCACAACAAGACAGCGTTCAGCCGTTTGTTTCGTACGTACTCACCGTGGAATTTTGTCAACCAGCTCAATTTCGATGACATGGTTCAGACGTATCGTTGGGCCCGCACCATATTCGATAATCCCGGAGTCGATACGGATAACAATGGCGACTCGGGCCAGTATGTGTTCTTCAATGATACGCTCACCGGGGATTCCATCCAGGCCTTTTATCTGGGGGACGGCGTCCCTGACTGGGGACAGCCCAAGCCACCGCCACCGCCAGAGATCAGGCTTAAGACCGAGGGTAATCGCATCATCGTCAGGTGGAACGGCCGCGAATCCGAGACGGCCTACGACCCCTTTACCGCCACCCGTGACTTTGAAGGATATCGCGTCTACATTGGCCGTTATCCCGACGACCTGGTCGGTTATGCGCAGCTTCGTTCCTGGGACAAAGAGAATTACCAGCGCTGGAAGTACAGCTGGGACAGCGAATATTATGTCCCGGTCAAAGAACCGCCCCTCGATGTTGGCACGCTCCGAGCCTGGTATGGCGAGGAATTCGATCCCTCGCAGACCGGACCGGTCGATCCTGTTCGCGATGCGGGCAACCTCTACTATTTTGAGCCAGTCGACTACAACCAGTCTGACCTGTCTAATCCCGTAGGTATTCGCAAGGTGTACCCGGATGCGACACTGGACACGCTCGATGTTGATGAGGCGGGCCGCATGCGCTATTATGAGTACGAGTATGTCATTGAAGACGTTATGACCACGATCCCGTATTACGTGTCGGTCACGGCCTTCGATCACGGGTATCCCGCTCGCAACCTTGGAACGACCGAATCCGACCCGCGGGACAATGCCCGGCGCGCGTTTGCACAGGATCAGGGTGACGATGTGGCTGTCAGGGATGGCAAACTTAGCGCATATGTTTATCCCAATCCGTATCGGACCGATGAGGACTATCGGGCTTCAGGCTACGAGGGTGTGGGGACCAACCTCTGGAAGGAACGCACCCGATCGATTTACTTCGCGAAGATTCCACGACAGTGCACCGTGTCCATATGGTCACTCGATGGCGACTTGGTCAAGGAAATTGCCCACGACGAGCCCGAGGGTTCCGGGACAGCCAGTGTTGCCCGATGGGACCTCATTAACAAGAACAATGAGACGGTCATGAGCGGATTGTATTACTTCGTCGTGGAATCGGAGTACGGTACCCAGATTGGGACCTTCATGATCATTCGCTGATAGCGAATCTTTCTGCCTGCAACACCTGCCTCCCAGAAAAGCAAAGCACACCAGCAAAAAGCCGGAGCAGAGATACTCACTCTGCTCCGGCTTGATTCCGATCACTCAGAGGTGACGGTCTTCTGTATGTCAACTGCGCTTAGTAACCGCCACCAAGCTGGAGAACTTCCTGGGTATAGCCGTCAGGAATGGTGAACTTGGCCTTGTCGATATCCTGCTTCTCAGCGCTCAACAACTCGGTCGTCGTGAGGATCGTGTCCTGCATCACCAGTGTACGGTTCGTACCCTGGACCGTCATTCCGCCAATCTTGGCCATCTCGGCAGTAGCTTCTTCAAAACCCGGGAAAGAGGCCAATTGTGACCAGGACGCGAACGGCAACAATTCATAGTCGAAGTCGATATCATCGGTGACCCACCATTCCATCTCATTCTTGACCATGCCCATGCTCATGAGAACATTGTACTTGCGGCACTCGTATCCCTTGATCTCCTTGGTTTCGTCAGTAGGAGTAACCTCAGCGGACAAGCGCATGCTGGATTCCATCATCTGCTTCATTTGTTCGGCGGCTTCTTTGCCGCGCTTTGCCTCAAGTTCTCTGGCCAGGGAATCAATGGCTCCCTTGAGGGGCATAGCCATCCAGGATTTGGGGTTGTGCCGAAGCATGTTTACGGCCTCACCGCCGGTGGAATATATCATGCTCAGGGTATCGCCCAGATCGGCACGGACGTTACCGTCGCTGAAATAGTACGTGTGAACGGTCTCCGAGCGCGGGGCATCCTGGCCCATCATCTTGTGAGCCTCGGTGACGGTCTTGACCTTCATGACACTGCCGGCCTGAACCGCCAGCGGCAGAATAATCAACAGACAAATCGTCGCCAGTGCGGCGCGTGACAGGAAATTCATAAATGCTGCTCCTTCAAGAATTGTATGCAGTCAGTTGTTTGCGTTTCCTCTTGTATGGTCTGGATGATCGATAGTTCCGAGATCGGTTTCCAACATGGACCTGGTCGTTCAGCGTTTCGCCCCGTAGATACGGCATCAGGCCGCACCGAACAAGTGTTTTCTTTGGCGATCTTGCACTCAACGGCAAGGCGGGACCAGCCATTGACCGGTCCCGCCGTAGTTGTCACAACAATGGTGCTCCGCGATGCAGGTTATCTCAGAGTCCCAACATAATGGGATGTCAACTGTTTCTCACGGGTCCTCGGATCGGTATAGTCCGGCAGGATCATTGGCGACACACGATCGCCATCGATTCCGGACTCCTGAATCTCCTTGTTGTACTTGACCACGTGATCCAGCGTCAACTTGCCGTCCTGAGCCTTATCTCTGGCATATTCACCGGCAGCTTTGCCGGCAATACGACCGTAAACCATGATATCCAGCAACGAATTGCCCATCAGACGATTCTCGCCGTGAATACCGCCACCGACCTCGCCCGCCACGAACAGGCCCGGAATGTCGGTCTCGCCCGTGCTCTTGAAGTCCAGACCACCGTTTTGATAGTGCAGGGTTGGGTAGATCAGCATCGGCTCTTTGGCAATATCGATTCCAAAACGCTCGTACAGGATATGCTTGCCCGGGAACTCTTTTTCGACAGTCCCCTCGCCTTGCAGCATATCGATCATCGGTGAGTCGAGCCAGACGCCCAGCTTGCCGGTTGGGGTCGGGACACCTTTGCCCTTATCGACGCATTCCTTGATAATAGCAGCAGCCTCGACATCGCGCGGCTCACGCTCGTTTACGAATTGCTCGCCATCGATATTGACCAGGTTGGCGCCGGAGCCGCG
>CAZXRO010000002.1:39297-42173 GCA_964642435.1 uncultured Ignavibacteriales bacterium | reverse complement strand
TCTGGAAATACTCAGTCTGAGTTTATATACGCAGTAGATTATGCAATGTGTGATGGGTCACGCGGTGCGAGGCCTTCTTTGACTCGCTCCGCTTCTATGACCACAAACCGCCGATTGCCGAGTTCAACCTGGCCGCCGATGAATTCCGGCCGTTCGAGAAGACCATCTACATCCCTAACATGGCCGATCATGCGTACGCCATGAGGGCTGCCTTCGAACGGTGTGGCCTGACGGCGGAGGTACTCGATGAGCCCGATGAGCTCACTCTGGAGTATGGCCGTCGGTTTACATCCGGCAAGGAGTGCTTCCCATGCGTGGTGACCACCGGTGATATGATCAAGAAGATCCACAGCAGGGATTTTGACCGTTCGCGCGCTGTCTTCTTTATGCCGGGAGCCGATGGCCCGTGCCGGTTTGGTCTCTACAGCCAGTTCCACCGGGTTGTGCTCGATGAACTTGGTTATCAAGATGTCGCAATCTATTCGCCCAATTCCAACGATGGGTACGCCCAGTTCGGTCTCGATGGCACCAATTTCCGCACCCTTGCATGGCGCGGGTTTGTGGTTATTGACGGCCTCCAGAAACTGCTGATGCGGATTCGCCCGTATGAGGCGCATACCGGTGAGACAGAACGGCTCTATTATCATTACCTGGCCCGCCTTGATAAGGCCATTCAGCGTGATGAGTCGCTCATGGATCTCGCCGAGGAGGCCAGCGAAGCCTTCAGCAAAATCGAGCGCAGCGATGAGCGTTATCCACTGGTCGGTGTGGTGGGGGAAATCTTCCTGCGACACAATCGTTTTTCCAATAACCAGCTGATCCAGCAACTCGAGAACCAGCAGCTTGAGGTCCGTCTGGCTACCCTGACCGAGTGGCCCCTGTACACCTCGTTCACATACAGGTATGATGCCTTGAATAACTGGGACTTCCGAGCAATTCTGCACTCCACCTCGCAGCTCATCTTACAGCAGCGCGATGAACACAAGTTCATGAAGCGCTTCTCAAAACACGTGGATATTCAGCACGATCGCCCTGTCAAGGAAGTCCTGGGAATGGCCACGAAGTACCTCCCGCTGGAAATCAAGGGAGAGGCTATCCTGTCCATTGGTAAGGCGATGGAGATGGTTACCGATGGTGCCAGTGGTGTGGTCAACGCTATGCCCTTCAACTGTATGCCCGGTACAGCCGTTAGTTCGTTGTCAAAGACGGTTGCCGAGGATCTCGGGGGCGTCCCCTGGCTTAATATCAGCTATGAAGGGCTGCGTGACAGTGGCGAAGAAACCCGTCTTGAGGCGTTCGCTGAGCAGGTCCGAGCCTTTGCTCGCCAGAGAAGCCAGGACGATGTATACGTCTGACAAGGAGACTCGTGTCAGCCCCGGTCGGGCGCGTAGCTGACAGAAATTAAACTATGGGCTTTCCTTTTGGCGGTTTTTGACTATCTTGCCCAGCACCAAACATCGACCTCGGGGTCGAAATGAGGGCGCGGCGCAGGGTCTTTTGAGATGGCCGCCAGGAACATAATGGTTTACCTAATGTTGTTTACCAACAGGAAATAACGAGACACAATAGATTCGGTTGGAGGATACCAAATGAGCAGTCCCATCACCATCACTGACGATTCATTCGAGACTGAAGTGCTGCAGTCCGACAAGCCGGTCATCGTCGATTTCTGGGCGACCTGGTGCGGGCCGTGCAAAATGATTGCGCCTATACTGGAAGAGCTCGCCGAGGAGTATGGCGAAAACCTCAAGGTTGCCAAGCTCGATGTTGATGCCAACAACAAGACCGCGGCTAAGTACAATATTATGTCCATCCCCTCGCTGCTGTTTTTCCGCAACGGTGAGGTGGTCGATCAGGTCGTTGGCGCCCTGCCAAAGGCCCAGATTCAGGCCCGCCTGGACAAAGTCATGGCCTGATTCCACTTCGCATATGAACATGCGGCCGTCTGAACATCTTCAGCCGGCCGTTTTTCTTTGCCCGTCCACCAACTTGCCCCTCCCTCAGGGAAACTCCCAAGCCCTCCCGGTGTTTACTATATGGATGACAATCGCAGAACAGACAGAAGTGAACCCCTATATGTGCGCCATTCTGCACTGACTGGTCAACTCTGATGGATGGATATGACATCATAAGCCTCGTTGTTTTCCTGGTGGTCTGGTACCTGCTCGTCACCAAAGTGTTGCCACGATTCGGCATCAATAGCTGAATGACCGGCAGTTGCCGTCTTCCGGAGGGAGACAACAAAAAGCAGAATGACAGCGCGCCCGTAACCGAATCCGACCCGACGGTGACACGGAAAACCGAATAGTTCTGGTTGATTACCCGGCGGCTTTAAACCATAATTGTCCAAAGACCGATACTATACTAATGAGATTTCGCGGATTTAACAGCCAATACGGCCAGGGGCGACGCCCTACTTTCGGCCCCGGGTTAGTGTCACCCTTCATCAAGGTGATGCTCATCGTCAATGTCGTCATATTTATCTTTCAGCTTATCTACCCCCAGCTAACCTACTCCCTTGGCTTGTCGCCCAGCAAATTCTTCTCAGACTTTCCTAACCTGCTGTATCAGCCGTTCACTTATATGTTCCTGCATGGCGGTATCGGGCACATCTTTTTCAATATGTTCATGCTGTGGATGTTCGGTACCGAGATCGAGCGGAACATGGGCACGAAGCGATTTGCCCGCTTCTACATCCTCTCCGGTCTGGCCGGTGCCGTTCTCACCTTGATTGTCAAGTCCAGTCAGATAGCCCCCATGATCGGTGCGTCGGCGGCCGTCTACGGTGTCCTCGCTGCCTACTGGGTGATGTTCCCTAACCGGCTGGTATATATCTACTTCCTGTTTCCGGTGCGAGTCAAGTGGATGGTTCCGGG
>CAZXRO010000002.1:5463-39287 GCA_964642435.1 uncultured Ignavibacteriales bacterium | reverse complement strand
TTGCTTGGATTCCTCTTTGGCGGAGCCAATGTTGCCCATTGGGCGCACCTCGGCGGCGCTCTCTATGGCCTGGCGTATCTCAAACTGGATTGGCGTATCAATCGCAGCTTCACGAAAATTAGAAACTTGCGCCGGAAGATGAACGAGCGTAAGATCGAGAAAGAACGCGATGAATACGATATCACTATGCAGAAAGTCGATGAGATTCTCGACAAGATTAATGAAGTCGGAATCGAAAATCTCTCCCAGGCCGAGCGCGAGTTTCTGGATAGGGCATCGTCGCACCTGGCCAAGAAAAAGAAGTGAGGGGATAGGCTTACATCATGCATAAACGTGTCCTGCTGGCTGAAGCTTCCGAAAGCATCCGTACCGTCGCCGAAACGTTGCTCAGGCAAAACGGCTTTGAGGTCGTCTCCGTTTCCTCGGGCCCAAAGGCCTGTGAGGTCTCCCGACAGGCCAGACCAGATCTGGTAATAGTCGGCGGTGAGCTTACCGATGAAGCCGGGCAACCGGTCTACGCCACGCTTCAAGGCGCGCAGGGATTGCAGGGAGTGCCTGTACTGGTGCTCAATGATCCCAAGGACACATCACTGCCACTTCCCGAGGAGATAATCGTCCCACGGCCTTTCGATCCTCGCGATTTCATTGAAAAAGTCATGGTCTTCTCCGGCCGATCCGACAGCCCACACCAGAGACCATCCAATCCTCTCGAAGAGGCGGATATGGATGATGAGTTTCTCGATGCCGCCCTGGGGCTGGATCAGGTCGATGTGACCGATAGTCATATCGATGTCACTGAGAGCGAGGTGATGGGAGGGCGGACGACACAGATTCCAGCCAACTCCTTCAAGAAGAAGCCCAGCAAGGAGTTTGTCGGTATGGAGGATGACCCTGCCGGCGACGAGGCCAATGAGACCGGACCTAACGCCGTCGAATCAATCATGATTAACGAGGACAAACCTTCGAAATCTCAACAGACACCCGCACCACCCAAGGATTCTGAGGTCGAACGTATTGGCACTTCCAAAATAGACTTAGCCGATTTGTCGGGTTCTGACAGCGACGAACCGGCTGACCACGATTACAACTGGTTCATCAATTCCATGCAGGAAGAGGTCGGTCAGTTGGACAAGGAACATTCTCCCGACAAGCCGCAGTCGACAGCAGCGTCAACACCCGACCAGAAAGAGCAGCCAGCCGAAGACCTCACGTCTGAAGACATTCAGACCAGTGCGGCTGCTCAGTTCGTGGATCCTGTCACACCGCCTCCGGGTGCCCAGCAGAAAAAGGACAAGTCAGCCGGTGTTGAGAAGTTTATCGACGAGTTCAAGAAAGAGATCGAGAAATTCGAAGGCGATGAGCTTGAACGGGTGAGTATCGACGCCACTGACACTCCCAACGGACAGCAGAAGGTCGGTGATTCGAGTCACAATTGGGAAGACACGATTGAGAGTATCAACGCCGACGATTTGCAACTGTTCACTCGCCAGTTCGCCAGCGAATTGGCCGACAAGGTGTCGAAAAAACTGGCCGACAGGCTGATGCAGAGCCTGGACCCCGACAAACTCCTCGTCTTGTTGCGTAACGAGATCATGGCTCGGGCCGCCAGAAAGTGACCGAAGGCGTCGTGTTCCAATCGATACGAATTCTCGCTGCGTTTGGAAACTCCCGGTCCCTATTCTCCATTCTAAGCAATTGAACCGGTATCTGACCAATACACAGAGACCGCCGATAAGTGCTGAGAGGCGAAACTACTCATACAGACTTCAAGGGTGATAAGATCGATGAATTCACGCCATACTATGTTCTACAACAGGTTCTGGGCTCTGGGCCTGATCGCAGCTTTTGTCCTGGCCGTTGTCGGTGTTGCTATCGGCGGTACTGATCCTTTCGGCGGAGGGACCCAAACCTCCCAACCGGCAACAACCGAGACTTCCTTGGTAACGGCTCGGGCAATCTTCTCCTATGAGTCTGTGCTTCCGGGAGGGACGTACCCAGCAGCACTCGAGGTAACCATCGATCCCGCCTGGCATATAAACTCTGCCCAACCCTACGAGGATTGGCTGATCCCGGCTGAACTGGTGTATGATACGGTAAGCGGCATTACACCATCAAACATGCAGTCTCCCGATGCCCACGAGATCATGCTGTTCGATCAGCCGTTTTCGGTCTATTCCGGAGAGGTTGTTTTCTACTTCGACGTCACTATCGATGACAACGTTAGCTTGGGCGAATACGAAGTTCCGATCTCATTCACGTACCAGCCGTGTAACGACTATGAGTGCCGTGCACCACAAACCCTGGACATAATGCTGCCCGTCATAGTCGGTGATATGGGGAATCCTGTGAATGTAGGGGCCTTCGCCGACCGCGGCGCAACGCCGAAGGTAGTTACCACCGAGCCTGAAGATGTCACAGAACAGGACGAGTCACAGGCTGCTGCCATGCCCCAGAACGATCTGGAGCGGCTCATTGCCGATTACGGATTCTGGGGTTACATACTGGCCCTCGGGCTGGCCTTCGTCACCGGCCTGCTGCTTTCGTTTTCGCCCTGTACGTACCCCATGATTCCAATCACGGTGTCAGTGTTCGCCGGTCAACAGCGGAGTGTGGGTCGGGGCTTTGTCCTGTCGTTGTTCTATGTCGGCGCCATGGCCTTTATGTATGGCATCATGGGCTTGATTGTCAGTCTGGTCGGCGGTGTGTTCGGGGCCTGGCTCGCCAGCCCGCCGGTCGTCATAGGTATCGCCATTGTGTTTGTCGTCTTCTCGTTGTCGATGTTTGGCCTGTATGAACTCCAGGTGCCCATGTCACTGCGCAACAAGCTCGGTGCTCGTGCACAGCAGGGCGGCGGGGGCGGTGTGGTCGGATCTCTGGTCCTTGGCGTTATCGCGGCCCTCGTTGTGTCACCCTGCGTGGGGCCATTTGTTGCCGGTATCCTGCTCTATGTCGCCACCAGCGGCTCACCCCTTCTCGGTTTCGTTGTCCTGTTCGTCTTTGCCCTTGGCCTGGGAACGCTCTATGTCATCATTGGGACGTTCTCATCCGCTATCAGCAAGTTGCCTGGAGCAGGGGAGTGGATGGAACAAATCAAGCGGTTCTTCGGCTTCGTCCTCTTACTCATGGCAGTCTACTTCTTGCAGACGCTCCTGCCGGCCAGCTACATTGCGATTATCACCGGGCTTATCCTCCTGGCCTATGGTACGTTTGCCGGCGGTCTCGACCGCCTTACCACCGACTCGGGCTTCTTCCCCCGACTGAAGAAGTTCCTCGGCCTCTTGGCGCTGCTGATCGGCGCCTACCTCTTAGTAGGTACCCTGTTCATGCAAGGCTTCATTCTCCCCGCCGCCTCGGGTTGGATGCCCGCCGGCCCCGGTGGGGTAACCCGCGCCGAGGTAAAGCTTGTCGATTGGGAAACTGATCTGCAAACCGGTCTCGCCAGAGCTGAATCCGAGGACAAGCCGGTCCTGGTTGATACCTGGGCGACCTGGTGCGCCAACTGCCGGGTGCTCGACAAGAAGACTTTCGGTGATCAGGCAGTCGCCGATGAAATCAACGCGCGCTTCGTACCCATAAAGGTACAGCTGGAGACAGCCGATTCACCCATCACACGGGATTTCATGCAGCGCTTCAATATGAAGCACTACTCGTTACCCACGGTCATACTCATGGACGGAAAGGGGCAGGTTCAGCGAGTGCTACAAGGCGTCGTTGGTCCCGATGAGATGCTTGAGCATATGCGGGCTGTTCGCTAAGCAGCATCTGCACCACGTCCGCACCTTCTGGCCGTCCTCTCTATCGGACTGGCACAATCCTCACAGATTTATCACGCCTGCTTCTTGACTATCCCCGAACTGCAGGCCTATATTGGCGGTGAATTCGAAAGAAACCGCTACCTGCAACCAGCAAGGATTTATGCCGCAAAAGAAAAACAACGCCGTAATCGCGGTTTGCATCCAGGAACCAACAGAGGAAGGTTCCAGCATGGACTTTGGCCTTATCAAGGGTGACATGCTGCGATTCTTGCATCAGGCCTTTATTACCGATACGATTACCCACGCTTTTGCTATTCCCGATGTCGACATTCGCTTGTACTACATCGACAGCAGCGAACGCGTCCAATTGGTCAAGATCGTCACCGACTACCTGCGCAAGAGAATGCATGCCGATCAGGCCAGCCAGTTCGATACGCGCTTCGAAACCGTCGTGATGAAGAAACAGGGTTGGGGCAAACGGGCCGCCAGAGTTTTCGAGGACTGTTTCGAAAAGGGATACAACTACGTCATGCTTGTCGGGAGCCGGACACCTACCATAAGCTCTCCTATGATGAAGCGCATGCTCAAAATGCTCCGTGAGTCCGATGTTGTCTTTGGCCCTACTCCCGAGGGGCGCTACTACACAATCGGCATGAGCGGACACCAGCACATTGACCTCTCCGAATTCGACTGGAATTCCCCCACCATCTACTCCGATGTTGCCGATGAGCTGACCAAACAGGGTTTCTCCTGGAGTGAGTTGGAAATCTGGTACTGCGTAGAACGGTCCGATGACCTGGAGATGCTTGCGCGCGATATCAACCAGTTTCGCTTCGAAGGCGATGAAACCACCTGCCGCGAAACCGAAATCGTCATGGAACGCATTCTCGCCAGACTGGAGCCGTGATTATGCAAAGAGAAATGCAACGACTGAGCTGGCTGAAGATTAAGGAACTGGTCCCCTCGCACATCGACACGATCATCCTGCCAGTGGGTACGGTCGAAGCTCACGGATCGGCATGTATCGGGACCGACAACTTCATACCGCAACGTATCGCGGAGGGGATCGCCGAGCGCACCAATGCACTCATTGCCCCGATCGTCAATCACGGGATAACCAAATCCCTCTATCGCTATGCCGGCAGTACCACCGTTTCCCCGGAAGTGTTCGCCGCGTATATCCGCGAGATTATCGACTGCTTTGCCGATGACGGTTTCCGCAATGTCATTATCATGAACGGACACGGTGGCAACAACTCCGCCCTCAAGCAGGTAGCCCACGACTTCCACCGGGAACGACTGGCCAACATCTGTGTCGTCCACTGGTGGGACCTGTGCGCCGAGATGACCGCCGAATTCTTCCAACACGCCGGTGGCCATGCCGGAACCGATGAGACCGCGATGGTTCAGGCGATCGATCCCGACCTGGTTGACTGGAGCCTCTACGATAAAGACCTTGCCTATCAGTTCAAGCCGGGCGCCGATGTGTATCCTGTCCCTGGTCAAATCCTCCTGTACAGGGCAGGGGAGGGGTACCCTGAGGACAATGTCGAACGCTCCCGCGAGTATCTGCAGAAGGTGATCGATGAGGTCGGCAGCTTTGTCGAGATGGTCCTTGAACGCTGGAAGAAATTCGACCTGTAAACCGGCTCGTCCCTTCTGCGTGAGTGCCGCCAACTGCAGGAGGCACCGTTCATCACCGCTTTTCGTTTGACATTCCCCCGACCTGCACTCTTCTTGCTCGCCTATGGAATGGTACATCTATCTGCTGGTAATCGCCGCCGGAACGCTCGCCGGCTTCATCAATACGCTCGCGGGCAATGGCTCGTTGATTACGCTCCCCTTGCTGATCTTCCTGGGGCTGCCGGCCAATGTCGCCAATGGTACCAATCGCATCGCCATCCTGATGCAGACCGCGACCTCGGTCGCCCGCTATCGCAAAACCGGCCAGCTCGATTTTCGCCACGGTCTCATTCTTGCCATCCCGGCCGTAATCGGGGGTGTCATCGGGGCGCAGGTCGCTGTATCTATAAACGAGCAATTGCTTCGGCTGATCATCGGTATCCTTATGGTGGTCATGCTGGCCCTGCTGTTCGCTCGACCGAAACGCTGGTTGCAGGGACGCGAGGAACTCATCTCCAATCGTCCCGGGCTGGGCCAAATGACGGCCCTGTTCTTCGTGGGCCTCTATGGCGGCTTTATCCAGGTCGGGGTGGGCGTCTTCCTGCTTGCGGCGCTCGTCCTGGGGGTCGGCTATGGCCTCAAGGGGATGGCCAACCCAATCAAGAATCTTGTCATCCTCTGCTTTACCATCCTGGCGCTGCTTGTATTTGTACTTAACGGACAGGTGGAGTGGGTGGTCGGTATCGTTCTCGGAATCGGCAACATGATAGGTGCCTGGGTTGCGGTCAGGATTCCTGCTCAGCGCTACGCCAACCACATCCGCTGGCTGCTGATCGTGATGGTAGCCGCCTCTGCTGTCAAGCTGCTCGGACTGTGGGACTTCCTGATGAATCAGCTCGGCTGACCACCCACCGGACCGGCCGCCTTGCGAGCCTTGGTGAACCCCATAATCCCCCCCAGCACTACCGACCACACCGCCGCAAGTGGTATCTGGTACGCCAGCGGCAGACTGAATGTCACCGTGTGCGCCGGAATCCAGAACCAGATCAACGTCCACCACGCCGTCGTCAACCCGGCAAGGTTCCACTCCCACAGCACGAGGTTGTCCTCCAGCCGATGGAAGAACATCATCTGCGGACCGAAGAAAATATTGGTCAGTGTCGACACCGCCAGCGCCCACCCGATCCCGCTGCCCAGGAACGCCGGCAACAAGTGATGATCCAGCAATGCCTGCGTGAACCCTTTCATCCCCGCGAAGCCATATTTGATGATGATACCGAGCAGCGCCCAGGCCGCCATCTTGCCCAGCGTCTGCAGCGCGTTCCCCGGCCATGACAGCCGTCGGCGCACTATCGACACCGACACGATCTCACCCAGCGTACCCAGGACTGCGAAATGCACTATCGCCGACCAGATCGGGTTGGCCAGCACCCACTCAGTGTAGCCGGTCATTGAATACCCCTGCGATAAACTGCATAGTTCACTACTGATGAAGTGCCGGCGACCTTGTGAATTCCTGATTAGAAGTGATCGACGTACGTAATCCGCAGTTCGCGCGTGAACGTATCGGACTCCCGCCGATTAATGAACAGATCCTTCAAGAGCAGCTCAATTTCCAGTTTCTCAGTGAACAGCCACTTGATCGAGGCATTCAAGTACCCTCGCCCCTTGCCGCCGAACTCGTTGCTCGTCCCGTCCGGCAGCGTCGACCGGTCATCATTGAGCGCCGCATCCCATTCCAGCAGCAGTGCCAGGTTGTAGCGGAAGGTGGCATCGAGTCCCACGAAGAAGTTCAGGTCTTCCTCCTGATCGACATCATTCTCCAGCGAGTAATTCAACCCACCGTGACCACCCATTGTCCATTGGTAGAAATAGAAACTCCGACTCACCACAGCATAGAACCCCCGTGACTTGAACGTGTACCGGTCCATGCTGTCATTGTATGCCCCAAACCCCTGTGAGCTGAACCCGGCCGTAATCCCGGGCACGGCGTGCCCCTCATCGACAACCCTGAACTTCACCGAGAACTCAAGATTGGGATTCCAGTTTGGGTCGTCGTTGGAAAAGACCTGTTCACCGCCGTAGGAAATCCCCAGCATGAATCGTCCCGACAGCCCGATATCACAGTGGGCGATCGCGCCGCCGCCGGGGAATATCCGGGTGGAGATATCCCAGTGAGCGCGGGGGAGAGTCCCCGCAGTGGGGCAATCGACCAGCCAACGCGCCGGAATCTCGTAGAAATTGTTGCCCTGCCAGTCGACATCAGTCTGCGCCAGAGCGGCAGACATCGGCAATACCAGCAGCATTATCACCAATGTGATCGGGACATATCTCACGGCCCATCTCCGAAATCTCAAAGTGTCATCACATACCATTACATCTCACGATAGACCCCCCGATGCGTCACGGTCAACATAAAACAGGCTGCCGGATGTCAGCCAATGGTCCTGCAAGTGACCATCAGTCCGGCTCATACCTTGAGTAGTTTATAGAAATTCTCCTGAAGCATCCGTGTCACGGGGCCCGTTTCAAATCTCACGGTGCCCTTGTCCGTCTTGATCATCCCCACCGGTGAAACCACTTTCAGGGTACTTGAGATAAACACCTCGTCTGCTTTGATCAATGTGTCCAGGCTGCAATTCCGTTCGGCGATAGACACTCCCCATTTCGGAGCTTGCGCCAGCAACTCAAGCCGCGTCACACCGTCGAGACACCCCGCCGAAATGGGTGGCGTGTACACCCTGCCTCGCTTCACCCAGAAGATGTTTGCCGAGGTCACCTCGGCCACATGGTTCTTGGAATTCAACAGAATGGCATCATCGAGCTTCTCGCGCCTGGCCTGCTTCAACGCCGCGGCGTGGATGGCGTAGGAGATAGTCTTAATGCGTCTGAACACCGAGTCCTCGTCAATCCTGAACTCGGCAACATTCAGCCTGAACGGCTCTTGCGGAAACTCATGAGATGTTGCCGTGAGTATTATCCTTGGCAAACCATCCCGGCCACCCCACCGAGATGCTTCACCACTGGTAATCGTCAGCCGGAGCTTCTTGATATGGCTTGGGTGCGCGGCGACCGTCATTCGCATCCATTCCTTCAACGTACCGCGCTTCACCGGCAATTTCAGACCGGTTACCTTCAATCCCGCTGACAGTCGCTGAAGATGATGTGTCATATACACGACGTGTCTATCGACCGCCAACAACGTCTCAAAAAGCCCCTCCGCATAGAGCAGGGCGTTGTCATATACCGAAATGCAAGCTTTGCTCCGCGGAACAAACTCACCGTCAATGGTCGTCACTACTTTCACCGCGTTACCATCCCATCGCTTCTGGCCGTACACCCAGGGCAGCGAACAGCCGTGCTGCCTTGAGCAGGAGCTCCTGCCGCTCATTCTCTGCATCGCTGTCGGCGACAATCCCGCCGCCGGCATGCACATGATAGACCCCATGATCGTGCACCATCGTGCGAATTGCAATGTTGAACTCAGCCCGCCCCTGGTACACCCAGCCGATACACCCCGTGTACAACCCACGTGGAACTGTCTCCAACTCCATCAGGATTTCGACCGCGCGACGTTTCGGCGCGCCGGTTATTGATCCTCCGGGCGACAGGGCAGTCAGGAGCGTGGCCAGTGTGGTTCCGTCTGCCAATTCTGCGGAGATGTCGGCCACCAGGTGCGTCACGCCGGCATATCGCTCCGGACGAAACAAGCTGTCCACCCGCACCGAACCCGTCCGGGCTACTCTGCCCAGGTCATTACGAAGCAGATCGACAATCATCAGCAACTCCGCGCGATCCTTCTCCGACGTCATGAGTCGTGCCACATTACGCTGCTGCTCGTTTTCCGTCATCCCGGTAGCGATCGTCCCCTTGATAGGAGCTGTCGTCACCCGTCCAGTTGCTTCGAGCGCGAACATGCGCTCTGGCGAACAACTGATGACCTGAAACGCCCCGAAATTCATAAAGGCACTAAAGGGTGCCGGGTTGTTGACCCGAAGGTGCCTGTAGACATCCCAGGGGGAAGTATCACTCTCAATATCAAATCGCGTCGTCAAATTGGCCTGATAAATATCCCCCTCCCGGATGTGCGCCTTGATTCGCTCCACCTTGTTCTCATAGTCCTCGACCCGCATACTCGCCAGCGCCGCCAGGCAGGGACGTCCCTGCACAGAATTGTCTTCATGCCGGGTTCGAATGAGCACGTCGGCGTAGTCGTCAGCCTCCGGCCACGTTATCACAGGATCGTTCGTCATCGACTCAAAGACCATCGCTGACTCGTAGAAGCAGAACATGGCCTCCGGAGCCGCGGCGAGTGTTGCCGGCGGCTGCAGTCCCAGCATACGAACCATCGCCTCGTAGGAGAGGTACCCCACCGAGACCAACCCCGGTTCGCACCACAGCTTCTCGAGTGTCTGCAAATAGTCATGGATGCTGCCTGGCCTGCTGTAAACTCTTGAATCAGCATTGCCCCCGATCAACCCCCGGTCGAATGCCAGCACGATCTTCGGCGATCGGGCCATTATCGACCGGCTTCCTCGATTCGGGACGGCCAGCGACGTGTCCAGCCAGATCGATCCTTCCGTTGCAGCCATGCAGGAGAAAATCGCCTGCAACCGGTCGCTTTGAGTCGGGGCAGCTGTCTTGTGCACGTGCATCCACCAAACATATGCGTCCGATTGCCACAGTCAAGTCACCATAACGAATCACCTCATTTTCCGCTGGTACTTAGCGCCGAACACCGTATACTGCAGCCTGTGGATGCTGTGAAACTTGCGATCGTGCTTGTCCTGATTGTGGTTGCGCTCAGACGCCGATGGCCGGTCGGCGTGGTGCTCTTCGGCGCCGGCGTGCTGACCGCCGCCCTGTTCTGGGTGCCACCTGTCAGCTTGCTCAAGGGGTACTGGGACCTGATTCAGTCCCGTCGCTTTATCTCTCTCACGGCAGTCATTGTCCTGATTACTACACTGGGGCAGATGCTGCAGGAACTCAGATTGCTGCAACGCATGTCCGATGTCTGCAAGGAACTTCCCGGAGGAAACCGTACCGCCGCCGCTGTGTTGCCTCCCCTGATCGGCCTGATGCCCATGCCGGGCGGAGCCTTGTTGTCCGCACCGTTGGTGGAACGGGTACTCGCGGGACAGTCACATCCACCCGCCTTCAAGACCGCCACCAACTACTGGTTTCGCCATGTGGTCGAGTTCTTCTGGCCGGTCTATCCTGGCATCATCCTCACCGAGGCCATCACCGGACTGCCCATCGGACGGGTCGCGCTCATGCAGGCGCCAATGGCTGTTGTCATGGCCCTGCTCGGTTGGATCTTTCTCATTCGGCGCATTGCGCCTTCGCCCCATGAGGGACACTACCATCTGGCTACCGCTGCTGTGGGAATCCTCAGGGCCGTCTGGCCCATATTGCTGGCCATCACTCTCTACGGCATTCTCCGCATAGAGATGTCGCTTGCGGTCCTGATTGCCCTGCTTGTTATGATGGCAGTGTTCCGACCGGCCTGGTCCAGTCTGCGTGCCGCACTGGCTAAGGGCTTTTCGTACAAGCTCGTCTTTCTCGTTTTCGGGATCCTGTCATTTCAAACCGCTCTTGAGGTCAGCGGCGCCATCAGCTCGCTCCCGGAGCTCACCGCCAATCTCAATCTTCCACCCGAACCGGTGATCGTTATGGTCTGCTTCACAGCGGGACTGCTCACCGGTATGGTGGCGGCCTTCGTGGCTCTCAGCTACACCATCCTGGCCGGTTTCCTGTTTCAGCCTGAGATAGTTCCCGGCCACATTTTCCTGGCATACCTATCAGGCTATGTTGGCATGATGCTCTCTCCGAGTCATCTGTGTCTGATTCTCACCAATCACTTCTTTGGCAGCGACTTAGCCCATGTCTACCGACTCCTGATTATCCCCGTGATTGTCCTGGCCATAACTGGTGCAGGCTTGTATCTTACCGGTTGGGGAAGCCTGTTCTGGTAGAGTTCAGGCAATCCGTCGTATGGCTTGGTCCTGATAGTTTTTCCCCGATTTTCGGGAAGAAATCGTTTACTCGATGGTATTTCTTCTGAAGGCAGACTACGGCAAGACAGGAAGCCCTTGATTGGTAAGTACTTAAGGTTTTCCTCCAATTGAACTTAGGTGGAACTTCTGCCTTCAAGGAGGGTACCATACTATGAGAGCACGAAAGACACGTAAGATGGCAAAAGAAACAGAAAAAGACATAGACTATCGGCTGATGCGGGCCATTCAGAATGGCGACATGGTCGCGTTCAATGAAATGGTGGAGCGGTACAAAGACCGTCTCATGAACGTTATCGGGCGCATGCTATCCTCCAAAGAGGAGGCTGAGGATATCGTCCAGGAGACGTTCGTCCGGGTCTACCAACACCGCCAGTCGTTCAATTTCAAGCACTGTTTCTCCACTTGGATTTACACAATCGGGTTGAATCTGGCCCGAAATGAGCTTCGAAAGAGAAAACGGTTCAAATTTTACGATATAACGGATATGCAAGGGAACGAAACGGAATTCTCAGTCGATCCCAAGCTGCCCAGCCAACTGCCGCAGGCCCTCGACTCGGCAGTGAAGTCGCTGCCAGAAAAGTACCGCACGGCCTTTCTCCTGCGCGATGTCGAGGAGTTGCCGTACGATGAGGTGGCGAAGGTGCTCAATGTACCACTGGGGACGGTCAAGTCGCGCGTGAACCGGGCGCGCATGATGCTTAGAGAAAAGCTTAAGCCACGTCTGGAGGAACATAATGCGTTGTCGAAAGGTACGCTCCTGCCTGTCAGCTTTCTGTAAGGATGAGCTCGGGAGCCGGCAACGACTTGCCGTCAGCGAACACCTGGCTGAGTGCGCGGTGTGCCGAAGGGAAGCAGCCCTGTATAAGTCCATCTGTGAAACCTCGCGAGAGTTAATCTCGCCGGGGCTTTCGTCGGACTTCAACAACAAGCTGCTGAACCGGATCGCTCAGGAGCGTTTCGAAGAAACGCGGACCGAGGCATACTTCCCGAAAGCAGCCCCGCTCCTTTCCTGGGGACGCGCCCTCCCGGCGGTCGTCTCGGCCTGTGTGGTCATTCTGGCAGTGGTTGTGGCGCTTGCACCACAGGGTAACGTGGATCATGCTGCCGACAACAGCAATGTCGACAACGCCTACCTGACTGCCCAGCCGACCAACAACCCCAATATCACTCAGCGGATGGCCGATGAATGGTCACTCAACCGCCAACTCGCTCATGTTGATCGCATCAACAGCATCTCTGAGTCAGTGGTGTCCAACCACTTCGGTCAGGTTATCCCGGCTGGCATGGCCTCGTCCGCAGCTTCTCACCTGCGGCAGGGCTCTCCCTTTGCCCCGACCTACTACAAGGTCCGTCCCGTGGTCCGGGTCTATCTGACACCGGAGGCGGCGGCTGCCAAGGAGGCTGCTGAGGTATACTAAAATGATAACGAGTCGTATACAGGCCGCCCGGAGGGTGCTGATTATCTCCCTGCTGGCGGTCTTTTTTTCCACTGCACATACTTATGGCGATGATCTCCAGACAATGGAATCGCAGTTGGCAACGCTCATTGAACGCCTCTCTGCCTCCGTTGTTACCGTCGAGGCTTCCCACGCCGTTTCCGCCCGAGAATTGGCCCGATCAGGCGATGAAACCCGCTTTCAGGTCATTTCCTCGGGGATCATCTATGATTCCACCGGCAAGATCATCGTCACCGCCTCTTCGGTCGTCAATCGCGAGCAGATTACTGTCCATAGTGGCAGCCAATCGGCACCAGCTCATCTGGTCGGGGTCGACTATCACACTGGCTTAGCCCTCCTGCAGGCCCAACACCGTATTGGGCAACCAACCGAGATCTCCGATGACGAGGTCTGCAATGGTCGCATGGTCGTCGCCCTGGGCAATGCCTATGGGGTCCGCGTGTCGCCGTCGGTCGGCTTCTGTGCGGGTACTCGGCCCGATGGCCGTATGCAGTTCACAGCTCCGGTTACCTCCGGTTCCCTCGGGGGAGGCGTGTTCGACCTGACCGGCAGACTGGTCGGTGTGGTTGTTGGCGGAGTCGGCAATGGCGACCGGACCGAGATCGGTGTGGCTATCAGCGCCGCCGAGCTGATTCCCATTGTCAAACATCTTGAGCGCTTCGGCGACCGCCTGGCCGGTTTCATGGGCGTTTCAGCCGTCGAAATCGAATTGTCACCTCCGGTTGAGTACTGTCCCACCAGCTCAGTGATACCTGCCGCTACCTCCGGCCGCCGTGTTCGCGTCATTGACAGGGGGTTGGCGGTCACCGGACTTGTTGCCGATGGTCCCGCCGCCCGTGCCGGCCTTCGACGTGGCGATATTATCTTCAATCTCGGTGAGACCAACGTGTCCAGTGCCACCAACATGATGCGCCTCGTGCGTCAAATGCCCCCCGGGGCCAAACTCAAAGTCGGCGTGCTGCGACGCGGCCATATCTTCTTTGCCTCCCTGCAGGTAGGTCAAGCTCCACTCTCCGGCAATGTCACCTCCCCTGCGATAGCCCACAACAATGGCGGAATCGATGCTCAGCGCGCCGATTCACTCCTGCGGGTCATTGAGCAACTCAAACACACGATTGGTCATCTGGAAGCGGAATTGCGCCAGCGCCGCTGAGCGCCCCTTTTTTACGGTTGCGACAACTCGCCGTGCGCCGTTAACTTAGGCTGATGAACCCGGCAGCGCATGGCACTATACTCGAATCACGGCTCACCGGCTTCAAGGCTGAGACCCACGCCTCCGAGCGAACCCTCGCCCTGTATGCCGCTGCGGTGGCTGTATGCCGCAGGCCCATACTGGACCAAGCCGTTGAGTGCGCTACTCGCCACAGAATCTCCCAGCACCAGCTCTATGAGATTGTACTGCAGTCATATCTATTCCTCGGTTTCCCGCGAATGCTCGAGGCAGCCCAGCATCTGGATGAGTCCCTGGGCCACCTGCCCCGTGATGAACAAAGACAGGCCATCACGCCAGACGAATACCAATCCTGGTTCGAGCGCGGTTTGCAGCTCTATCGACGGGTCTATGGCAGCAACCATGATCTGCTGAAAAGCCGCGTGGAGGCATTTGCCCCGGAGATTTTCCGATGGATGATTGTTGAAGGATATGGAAAGGTCCTCTCCCGCCCCGAGCTTGATCCCGTTGCACGCGAACTGGCCGTGGTGGCGATGCTGATGATGGAAAACCGTGAACGACAACTGCACTCGCACCTGAAGGGAGCTCTCAATGTCGGCGCTGATGCGAAACTGCTCAGTCAGGTCATTGAGGATGTGGGACCCGCCGCCGGCGAGGGGTTTGAGACTGCCCGCCGTCTGTTCAACCTCATCGCAAGGGAGAGAGACTGAAAGCGCATGAAGCTTAGGCTGAGACCAATTCTGTGGAGCCTCGTGGCCTTCGCCCTGACGGGTGTAGTAATAGTCTACTTCTACCTGTTCTGGTGGGGGGGTATAGAGGGCGTCGTGGCTCGGCAACTCGACAAGCTCAACCTTTCACAGTACAAGCTTGATCTCCGTATTGGTGAAATGCGAGGCGGCGTTCTGGCCGACATTGAACTAACCGACATCGAAGTCTTCTACCGTGACTCAGCGACTGCCTATCGCCTTGTTGATCTGCGACACGCCACGATCAAGTACTCACTGCTCAATCTGATCACAGAGGACTTCGTTTCTTCCCTGGCAAGCTTTGATACGCTCGACCTCACCTTGCGTCAGGACTCCTCCGGTAACTGGCTGCTGCCGTCAGCCACTCAGGCCGGAGACACAGAAGAGTCTCAGCCGGACAAGGCCGATACCGAGGGTTTCGCAGCGACAATCCGCGAACTCCAGCTCAACCATGTCACCCTGACCATAGCGCGCCCCGCGGATACGCTGCGTTTCCTCGACTTTGCACTGCAGGCTGCCATGCAGATCGACCGCGGGCTGATCTCGCTTGACCTGCAGCGCATGTCCTTCGTTACGGAGGATGAACGCTACCGCTTGAACTCCGCCGAGGGAAAGCTTGCCTATGACCACGGCATGGTCGTGATGAAAGACCTTTCCATTGTCTCCAATCAGACCAGGCTCAAGCTCAGTGGCCACGGCAACCTTCACCAGCCTGTGGCATTCCGGGTCGACTTCAATGCCGACAATGTCGATGTCCCCGAGATCACCGGTCACTTCACCAAGCCTATCCCTGGCAGGCTTAACCTGTATGGCGAGCTGATGTATCACGATGGTGCCCTGGATGGCTCAGCCCATGTCGCCGGCGATTTCTCGATCTTCGCGTTCGAGAATACATTCATGGAGTTCACGCTTGAGGATCGTCTGCTCGCATTCGATACCCTCTATGGCACCATCCTCGGTCGATGCGCCATCGATGGTCACGGCTTCCTCGATCTTGGCACGAAGCCGGAGCCGTATCGTCTCGAGGCGAATATCCGTGGATTCGACCTTCAGCAACTGGTGCCACACGCTATGCCATCTTACCTCAACGGATACATCGATCTGCGCGGAACCGCCCTCAATACCGAAGATCTCCAGTTGCGTATTGACACTCGACTGTATGAGTCGACCTTCGATGAATACCCCATCCACGAGGCCGAAGGAGAATTGCTGGTTACTACCCGGGATTTGATGTTTGTCGATCCCTTTCGTATCAGTTGGTTCGAGAACGAGTTCCTGGTCAATGGTCTACTGGAATACTCCGATGAGATCGACCTTGAGGTGGACTGCAACCTTGGCAATCTCGATCGCTATCGAAACAAGCTCTTCATCAGTGAGCCGGCCGGATACGCCACCGCCCGGGCGACCCTCAGCGGCAGCACGGCCGATCCCGACCTCACAGGCAGTCTCGTCTCCGACTCGCTGTGGATCTACGGCCTGTACAGCTCCGATTTCTCCGCCTCGGTCGATATTGATCGCTTTCTCAATGCGCGGAAGGGCAAAGTCTCGGTGCAGTCCCGCGGAGGGACCGTCTATGATTTGAAATACGATTCCCTTCTGGCCAAGATGAACACTGACTCGAATCTGGTCTACATCACAGGCTTGAGCGTCACCAGCAAACATGCCGATCTCTCTGGCACAGCAATCTTCGATTCGGAACGCGAACCCAATCGCCTGTGGATTGACTCGGTCGACATCCAACTCCTTGATCGTTCGTTCTATAATCAGTCTCGAATCGTATTGGACATAGACTCCACAGCTTTCGCGATCCGCGAGGGGGCGCTCGGGAATGAGCGCTCTCGGTTGAGCGCCAATGGCCTGGTCGGCTTCGACCAGACTATGGACCTGGTGCTGTCCATCGACAATGTCGCCATCAAGCCGTGGATGACATTGCTTACCGATTCTCTGGTTCTCGCCGGCGATCTGTCTTGCGATGCCTCCCTGAGAGGTTCCTTTGACTCACCACAGTTCGTCCTCAACGGCGGCATCGACTCGATGGTCTACAAGGACATCTACCTCGGCGAACTGTCAGCTCAACTTGATTACGTCGATCGCGTCCTGCAGATCGACAGCCTGATGATCGAATCACTTGAGGGGTATTACCAGGCCACCGGCCAACTCCCTGTCGATCTGGCCTTCAGTTCCGATATTGTCAGCCGTTTCCCCGACGAATCCATGAGCGTAAGTATGAAGGCCAGCGACAACCGATTCGATCTCGTTATGAGTGTGCTTCCCGATGTGGAGCAGATGCAGGGGCATTTCGAGGCCGATTTCCGGCTCTTCGGTCGCCCCGATGAACCGCAGCTGGAGGGGCAAGCGTACATCGTCGGTGACAGCGTGAATGGACAGTGGGTCCCCGCCGAACTGAAGTACTTCGATCTTGTCGACCCGTTCTATGCCGATTCGTTTGGTGTCTACATGGAAAATAACCACATCATCATCGAGGACGGCCAGGTCTACGTGCGTGATCGTACCAAGGGAGGACGTCCCAGCTACGCGCGTATCGATGGCGATCTGACACTGCTGTCGCTCAATAACATCGATTACAATCTCGATATCACCATCCCGCGAGGGTTTCCGTTTCGATATGAGCTTGAAGATGTAGAGGGACGTTTCCTTGGCAATCTGCACGTCGAGGGCAGTTCGCCGCCAACTGTCTACGGTGACCTGACGCTCATCTCCATGGAATACCGGGTAGAGTTTGCCACCGAGGAACAAGGGTCACCCGTCATGGCACAACTAAGCAGCGAGGATTCCTGGAATCTAAACATCACGGTCGATATCCTCTCAAACTACTGGATTAAGAACGAGGATATCGACGCTGAGTTTGCCGGAGAGATCACTGTGCAGCGAGAAGCCGGGCGCTATCGCTTGTTCGGCGAGCTGGAGATTATCCGTGGTAAGGGATTCCTCTTCGACAAGACCTTTCGAATCGAATCCGGATCCTATGTCACCTTCCAGGGAGCGGCCAGCTTTAACCCCATGCTCGACATCTACGCAACAACCTACATCACTGGCGTGCGGCCGGCCGCCGGTGAGGAAGAGCCGGTCACCGAACGCATCGAAATCCCCGTTCACGTGGCCGGGACACTCGAGGAACCTGAGATCAATCCCGGTGAAGGCTCCGAGTTCTCTCGTGAGGACCTGTTGCCGTTGATTGTGGCGAACTACTCAACCTCCGAGAACCTGGAAACGTCCGGCCAGTTCGGCCAGCGTCTCTCCGGGCTGATCAGCTCCGAGATGTCCCGAATCGGGAGCCGGCAACTATCACAGCTTGGCGTGGAGACGTTTGAGATCGATGCCACCCCCGAGGGCGAACTCGACCCCCTCAAGGCAAAGATCACGCTCGGCTTCTACACCACACCCAATCTCTACGTGTATGGTCGCAGCGGCATCTCCGGGCAGACCGGCCAGGAGGTCGGCTTCGAGTACCGCTTCAGCAAGTCGCTGATTCTCGAGGGACGCCGCGATGAAGATGAGCTGTACCACATCAACCTCAAAGCTCACCTGGAGTTCTGATCATGCGATCGTGGTTGTCACTGCTCGCTGTCGCCGTTCTTGTCACTGCCGCCCAGCCAATCTCAGCGCAGACCAACGATCGTCATATGCTCCGGTGGATACGCAACAAGCCTGTCATCGATTCCATCGTTATTGAGGGCAACCAGCACTTCTCCGAGGGCACCGTCAGGGAACACATGTACTCCCGAACGAGAAATTTCTGGAGGGCACTTCGGGGAGATCGTCGCAGCCGACTCCAGCGCGAAACAGCCGAACGTGACAGCCTTGAGATCATGTATCTGTATCTCTCACAAGGCTTCCTTGGTGTCCAATTCGAGAACACTTATCACCCCATTCCGCCTGACTCAAACGTGCTGGTCCATGTCGCTGTGCACGAGGGAACTCGTTTCGAGTATCGTGTGACCGAAATCACCGGGAACTACCCGGTGAACTTCACCGACAACCTGACGCGCATTGCCAATCGTCTCCAACCGGGCAAACCAGTCAACCCGTTTGAGATTCGCCAAGCCATGTTCGATATGAAGACCGTCCTGGCCAATCACGGCTATCCCTATGCCGATATCTCCTATCGCCTCGACACGATTGCTGTTCCGCCAAAGACCGATGTGACATTCCAGGTCCACTCCGACAGTCTGGTGCACTTTGGCAACGTTGCCATCACCGGACTGGACAACTACCCCGACAAGGTCGCCCGGCGCGAACTGAAGATCAAACCGGGGGAGATTTACCGCCGGCGGGACATTCTGGCATCACAGGAGCGCCTGTGGGAGTCAGGCTACTTCAGCACCTTCCAGATCAATCGCCAGCCTGACAGCGACAACCGCCTGCGACCGGACTTCTCCCTGTCGGTTCGCGAACGCAAGCCTCACTATGCCAACTTCAAGGTCGGTGCCGGTCAGTCCGAACTGCAGGACCTGCAGTGGGATGTGTCCACCAGCTTCGGTAAACGCAATTTCGTTCGCTCCCGACGTCTTGAACTGCTGGCCGACTACTCCTTCAGCGTAGGAACCGATGCGCGCCTGATAACTCATCGCTACCGCGTACGCTACACCGAGCCATGGCTGATGCACTTCCGGATGCCGCTCACACTTACTGGCGAATTCGAACCCCCCATTCAATCGGTCTTGCAGGATTATACAATCTCCTCCTGGGCCGTCTCGCTGTCAACGATCAGGCGACTCGGTCACGACTGGGAATTCAACGGCGGTCTCCGGTACGAGGCGGTTGAGATAAGCGATGTCCCACCGGAGTTGATCCCTGTCACCAAGGAGCGCGATACCATTTCCGTCCGCCGCAAGGTCTATGTCGGTGTTCGTTACGACTCCAGAGATCAGCTCTTCGTCCCCGGTGATGGGCACCATGCCTGGCTCAATGCAGAGTACAATGGTGGTTTCCTGGCCGGAGATGAGAGCTTCTACAAGGTCGAGGGCCAGTGGGCTACCTACAATGTCGTCTGGCCCGGGTGGATATCAGCCTCCCGCATCCGAATGGGTGTGGCCCGCCCATTCGGCGAATCCAATGCCGTTCCGTCTGATGAGCGCCTGTACCTCGGTGGTGCGAATACCATTCGCGGCTTTCGTGAGAACGTCCTCGGACCGGCTAATGATGCCGGCGAGGCGCGAGGAGCGGACTATACGCTTATTCTCAATCAGGAGTTCCGTTGGAAGACCATTCAAGTGTTTAACAAGTTACCTTTGCTCGGGTCTCTGCTGTCCCGCTTTCCGCTGTGGCAATCTGTCTTCGTTGACGTTGGCAATGGTTTCGAGGACCTCGATGACATCACTCCCGGCCATCTCGCCTTCTCCTACGGCACCGGCCTGCAGATTATGTCCCCAGCCGGACCGATTCGTCTGGACTACGCCCGACGGCTCGATTTACCTCGTTTCGACATTGAAGATCGGCTGCACTTCACTATATTGTATGCCTTCTGAAGCTTGGGCGTGCATGTGCGATTGCGGCCTCTCGCAATGACCGTGTGCCATTCCCAGATAATGATATCCAGCAGAAGAACGCTGGTTAGCGTATAGTAATGTAGTGAAAGGCCTGAGATACTCAGGCGAAAACGAAGAATAGGGTGACTCCACATGGACCACATATATCTTGACCACAATGCCACCACGCCAGTCGATCCCGAGGTCGTCGATGCCATGTTGCCGTACCTCAGTCAGACATTCGGTAACGCCAGCTCTGTTCATCAGTTCGGCCGCGATGCCAAAGTAGCGCTCGAAAATGCCCGCGAACAGATCGCGGCCTTCATTGGTGCCAAGCCTTCCGAACTGTACTTCACTTCAGGCGGGACCGAATCCGACAACATCGCTGTATTCGGTGTGGCCCAACGTTTCCGGTCAACTCGAAACCACCTGGTCGTCGGTTCCACGGAACACCATGCCGTGCTGGAGCCGGCCGAGTACCTGCACCATAACGAAGACTACGTCCTCGACCTGCTGCCGGTCGACCGCGAAGGTTTCACCAATCCCGATCACCTTAAGACCCTGCTTAAGAAAAAGACCGCCCTGGTGTCCGTAATGCACGCCAACAACGAAACCGGTACCATCCAGGATCTGCGTCCCTTGGCCGAGGTGACCCATGAGCGAGGAGTCTTGTTTCACACCGATGCCGTCCAATCGATAGGCAAAGTCAGAGTGGATGTCGCCGAGCTCGGTGTGGACCTGCTGTCCCTGACCGGCCACAAGATCTATGGCCCCAAGGGAACCGGAGCCCTGTTCATCCGTGAGGGTGTCAAAATCGCGCCACTGTTCTATGGTGGAGCCCACGAGAAGAAACGTCGCCCCGGAACCGAAAACGTGGCCGGAGCCGTTGGCCTTGCTCGTACCCTCGAAATTGCTGAGCGGCGACGTGAGGCCGACCACAGCATGCTCACCGAGTTGGCCGACTACTTCATAGACAACATGGTCGAGAGAATCCCCGATGTACACTTCAACGGACCCCGGGGCAACCGTATCCCACAGACCGTTAATGTCTCCTTTCCGGGATGCGAGGGAGAGGCGCTCTTGTTGTCGCTCGATATGGAGGGCATAGCCTGTTCTTCAGGCTCGGCATGTACCGCAGGTGCTACCGAACCATCACACGTGCTCTCTGCTATGGGCATCGAACGGACGGTCGCTCAATCAGCACTACGTTTCTCGCTCGGACGTTCCACCACTCGTGAGCAAGTCGATCACGTGCTCAACAGGCTGCCGGCTATCGTGGAACGGCTGCGATCCATGTCACCAACATACAATCGTTAGCTGCCGGAGTGCCACGGCAGTACGTCTGGACGGATGAATGCACTGAATGGGTAGAGTAGGGAATAGTTCTGTTATGCCAGGTCGGGTTCTGGTCGCCATGTCAGGCGGCGTCGATTCATCCGTTGCCGCCCTTTTGCTCAAGGAGCAAGGGTACCAGGTCATCGGTGCCCATATGAAGCTGTGGGACTATGTCGATGTCGGCGGCGATATCTACAAGGATGGTCGCTGCTGCACACTGGACTCCATCACCGACTGCCGCATGGTCTGCGATGCTATCGATGCTCCGTTCTATGTCATGAACCTCTCGGCCCATTTTCGAGAAACGGTCATCAATGACTTCGTCTCCGAGTACCGCGCTGGCCGTACGCCCAACCCCTGCGTGCGCTGCAATAAGGACGTCAAGTGGTCAGCCTTCCTGGACAAGGCCCGCCAGCTCGACTGCGACTACCTGGCTACGGGCCATTATTCCTTCGTCGAGAAACATACCAATGGCCGATGGACCATTCGCAGGGGGGTCGATGCCTCGCGGGATCAGTCTTATGTCTTGTGGGGACTCTCCCAGCAGGCTCTGGCCGCTACCCTTATGCCCCTCGGTGGTCTGATAAAGACCGAGGTCCGCGATCTGGCGGCCCGACACAATCTGCGCACTGCCACAAGGGCCGAGTCACGAGAGATCTGCTTTGTCGCCGATAACGATTACCGCCGTTTCCTGACCGAGTGGGAGGCCAAGCGAGAACGTCGTTTCGAAACCGGCGAGATCGTCCACAGTGACGGACGCGTGCTGGGCACTCACAACGGTACCGCGTTCTTCACGCTTGGCCAGCGACGAGGACTGGGTATTGCTCACCCCACGCCGCTCTATGTAAAGAAGATCGATCCCGATACCAACCGGGTCATTGTCGGTGACGATGCCGACTTGTACACTTGCGATTTCGATGCTGTCGATGTCAACTGGATGGCTATCGATATGCCTGAGCAACCCATACGTGCGCTGGTCAAGATCCGCTATCTCCACGAACCCACCGAGGCAGTGATCACACCAATTGACTACCGCTCAGTCAACGTGCGTTTCCTGACGCCACAACGAGCCATCACACCCGGCCAGTCGGCTGTCTTCTATGACGACGATGTCCTGCTCGGTGGCGGTGTCATTGACAGTGTCCATAATCCCAACCAACCTCACGACTCTTAGTAGCTCGCCATTTTCCTTGCGCCAATGCTCTGATTTCCGTTTCGTGAATTGATGAGCGATTTCGCGCGTTCGACGATTGTTTTTGCCGTGTGGAGAATTAACATATATGAAGAAACTATATAGAGTCTCGATCTGGGCTGCCGGGATCATTCTGGCCCTCTTGCTGATAGCCATTGTCCTCGTTAAACTGTTCTTTCCGGTTGAAAAGGCCAGGCAACTGGCCATTGAAAAGGGCAGTGCGGCGCTTGGCCGCGATATCGGAATTGAGTCAGTCGATGTCTCCTTCTGGGGTGGGCTGGGCGTTGAACTGCAGAACGTCACTATTGCCAATGCCTCCGGTTTTGGTGAAGAGCCTATGGCACGTATGGCGGAGATTGATGTCAAGCTCAACCTCCTGCCGCTCTTGACCGGCGAAGTCAATATTGATCGTCTCATTGTCAGCGAACTCAGGGCCGAGATGGTCAAACGCCCCAGTGGAGAGAACAACTTCACGTTTGCTGCGGCCGAGAGAAAAGTCCCGCCGCAGATGCGCGGTAAGATCAAGCCGGAGGCCCAGGCGGCAGCCGCCACGGTCAGTTTCGATCGCCTCGAACTGAACAACGGGAGTATCCGCTACCAGAACGACTCATCCAAGGTGCTCATCGATATGAGCAACCTGAGCCTGGCAACATCCTTGTCCATTCCTTCCGACAGCATTTACCGCTCACAGGGACAAGCACTTGTCGAAACGCTGCTGGTCGTCATGGACAACGACACCCTGCCTCGTCTTACTGTCGCTACTCGCCATCAGGCGGAGTTCGACCTGATCAGCAAGCGCCTGACACTCCAGCAAAGTGAATTCACACTCAATGGTCTCACGTTTTCCACTCACGGATCCGCCGAATTCGGAGGCGGGGCCATGAAGGCCAGCTTCAATGTCCAGTCGAACCAGATCAAGGCCGAGGACCTGCTCAATCTGGTGCCGCCCGAACGGCTTCAGGCGGCCGGTGAGTTCCGCGCCTCCGGGGAGTTCGCGCTCGATGCCGACATCGTATACGACGATAGCACTTCCGATACGCTGCAGTACGCCGGAAGTATCGAGTTGTCCGATGCCACCCTGAGCCGTTCCGATGTTCCCGGCGAGCTGCAAATCGGTAACGCCCTGATCGACTTCGAAACGAACACTCTCCGACTCAGTCTTAGGGAGGCGACCTTCGATGGCAAGCCACTTCGCGGTCAGGTCGCGGTGGATGATTTCGAGGATCCCAGGCTCACCGGCGATGTGGCCGGCAAATTCGATCTCGCCCTTGTCCAGCCCTTCCTCAAGGAAAGCACGGCTCGGGAATTGTCCGGCCAGTTGGACTTTCACCTGCAATTCGCCGGCAAACTGGCCGACTATGAAAAGCTCAATCTCTCCGGACAGGCAACCGTCTCCAGGGGGCGATTCGCCTCGCCATTGCTGCCCGAACCAGTCGACTCTCTTGAACTTGATCTGTTCTTCGATAATAGCACCACTCGAATCAACCGTTTTATGGCCCATAGCGCCAATGCCCGGATTGAAGGCACCGGACGGATCCGGAACATGATTCCATATCTTCTTCTGGATTCTGCTGCGGCTGCTCGCGTGGCTCCCGCAATCGATATTGAGACGACTGGCCAGGCCGCTCTGTCCCTCGGCAATCAGTATCTGGCCAGCGATTCTCACCCTGAGCTGACCGGAGATGCAACCTGGGATATGGCCGTCAGCGGTGACGTGACCGATCTGTCAACGCTTGAACCCTCCGGCACCATCGTGATTAGAGGGGCTACATACACCGATGACCTCTTGCCGGAGCCGATTGAGCGGTTCGATGCCGACCTGATTGTCACTCGCGATACCATCACCATCAACCAGCTTGATGTCAAATTCCCGTCGAGCGATCTATCGCTCACCGGCAAACTGGTCAAACCGTTCCCCAATCTGCTTCCCTTTGAGGGTATCGAGTACAACCCGTATCGCAAGCCAACACTCGATTTTCAGTTGACTTCACATCGTCTGAACACCGACAAGCTCTTCCCTGAAGCCGTCCCGGGTGCCGAGACCGCACCACCAGCCGATACCGCCACGGTTGCTGAGCAGCAGCCGCTGTCGCCTAAACCACCTCCCCCTGTATCACCGGTAATCCTGCCGGATATCAACGGCCGCGGCACCATCGCTGTTGACACACTCGTGTATTCGGAAATCAACTTCACGAGTATAGCTGCCAACGTCCGCATTCAAGATCGCAAGATCGAAGTGTACGACGCCGCTGCCGTCGTCTACGAGGGAGACATCACAGGGACAACCACTATCGACCTAACCGACCCGACCATACCTGCTTACACTGGTCGCTTCCAGGCCACTCAGATTCAGGCGCGTGAGTTCGTGGAGCAGTTCACACCATTGACAGACCAATTCACCGGGCGCATGGATTTCGCGGGTAACTATCAAGCAACCGGTACGGACAAGCAACAACTCAAGGAAACGCTCGAACTCAACGCCGACCTCAACCTCCGCGATGGGCAGCTCGAGGCCTCCGATAAGACGTATGAGGCGATGAACAACATCGCCAGGAGAGTCGGCGGGAGCCTTAACCGAACTCAGCACTTCAAAGACCTTACCACAGATATCAAAGTCGAGAACGGCAAGGTCAGAGCTGATCGCCTTAAGACAAGTCTGGGCGATGTCGGCGACCTGCTGCTCGATGGACACTATGGATTCGACGGCAGCCTTGACTACCAGGGCAATATCCTTCTCTCCCGCAACTGGTCGGACAAGGTCGGCGAGTCGTTGAAGGACATACTCCCCAAAGGCGGTGTGCTCGGCAATCTGGCTGATATCCTGTCCGGCGGATCTACGGAACGTCTCAAACTACCCGTGTTCATCACCGGTACCGTCGACAATCCCTCGTTTGGCGTCGATCTCGAATCGCTCGGCCAGGGCGCAGCCGGCAATCTGCTTCAGGATCTCTTAAAGAAAGACTGACCGCCACCGCGTAGTACACTATGGATTGGCTTGCCACACAATTCGCGATTCTCACCGACATTTCCTACTACCTCCTGCAGGTTGTCCATTGGACCCTCCTGATAAGCATCGCTGCCTATGCACTTGCGGTCATCTGCGGCGCCGTCTTTGGAATCGCCCGCATCTGGCCCAACCGTCTCGTGCGCTGGCTTGCCGGTGCCTACATCAATGTCCTGCGCGGCGTCCCGCTGCTGGTACTGATCTTCTTCGTCTACTTCGGCCTGGGGAAGATCATCAACCTCGATCGTTTCGTGGCCGGTGTCCTGGCTGTCGGCGTCTGCTATGGTGCCTATATGGCCGAGATCTTCCGCTCTGGCATACAGGCCATCGACTACGGTCAGCACGAGGCAGCCAAGGCCCTCGGGATGACCCGCTGGCAGACCCTTCGCCACATCATCCTCCCGCAGTCAGTCCGTATTGTCGTGCCGCCCGCTGCCAATGAGTTTATCGCCTGTCTCAAGGATTCATCCCTCGTATCAATCATCGGCCTGCGCGAACTCACCCGTGCCGGACGGGAGTACACGTCACAACACTTCCTGGACTTTCACACCTGGCTCATGGTTGGCCTGATCTATCTGGCGCTCACATTGACACTGACACGCCTGGTCCGATGGGTCGAACGGCGAGTCGCAATTTCTGGATATGGAAGCACACGATACAATAATTGACATCAAGGGCATCACCTGCCGCTTTGGCGATATTGTCGCCATCGATGACCTGTCCCTGTCAGTCAGAAGGGGAGAGGTTGTGGTGATTATCGGACCGTCGGGTTCCGGCAAGTCGACGCTGTTGCGATGTCTCAATGCGCTCGAAGAAATCCAGTCGGGTGAGGTCATCATCGATGGCGTCCGGCTCGATCACTCCCTCAAGCACGTTCACCAGATTCGGCTCGAAGTCGGCATGGTCTTTCAGCAATTCAATCTCTTCCCGCACCTGACCGCCGAGGAGAACATCAGCCTCGCCCAGCGCGTGGTACGCAAACGTTCACGGACCGAGGCAACCCGCATTGCCCGCGATCTGCTCACCAAGGTCGGTTTGGCCGACAAGTTCAACGCCCACCCCGCACAGCTCTCTGGCGGACAGAAACAACGAGTCGCCATCGCCCGCGCGCTGGCCATGAATCCCAAAATCATGATGTTCGATGAGGCCACGTCCGCCCTCGATCCCGAAATGGTCGGCGAGGTGCTCGAGGTGATGAAGAGTCTCGCCGCCGACGGTATGACCATGCTGGTCGTTACCCACGAGATCGGCTTCGCCCGCGAGGTAGCCCATCGCATCGTCTTTATCGACTCCGGGCGCGTCGTCGAAACCGGACGTCCCGATGACATCTTGCACAATCCCACCAACCCGCGCACCCGCGACTTCCTGGCCAAGGTGCTCTCATGATGATTGTGAGTCGGCTGACGCTGTTAATGATCCTTGCGCTTCCGATTGGATGGTGCAATCTGGCCTCCGCCCAGCAGCCGTCGCACGAGCATGAACACGACCACCATCACGACCACGATTGGCAGTCGCTGCTTGCACCCAGCACCCGCCCATCGGCTGCCTACACGCTCGAGATAACGCTGCTGCCAGAATCGAGCCTGGTACGCTTCTCCATGGAACTGATTTACCATCATCGCGGCAATGACACGGTTCATTCGCTTATATGGCGTCTCCCCGCTAAGACCTACCGGGGACCCCGAGACTCACTGCAAGAATCTGTATCAGGCTTCTTCATTGATTCCATCAGTCACCGAGCCGTCCCACTCGAACCGGAACAGATTCAGTTTGTCGACACCAGACATCTTCAGACTCGACTCCATGCTCCTATGGTGCCGAATCAGGTGACTGCGCTCTTCCTCAGCGGCGAACTCGTTACATCCAGCCCCAATGTGCCGGAGCTATGGATGATTCCCCGGTGGTTTCCGCGCATTCTTGATCCCCGGGCACTGTCCACTCACAGCGACACAAGCGGTGCCGCGCACGATGCCGCTCGGTATCCCCTTGCCATCTCGCAGGTTGAAGTCGCCATTACGCTCGATACTGCGCACTTTCTTGCCTATGCGGGCAGGCTGCTCAACGAGAAAGAGCACTTCGGTTTCCTGCCGCAAGCACATCCGGGCCACGACACTGTCTTCTACAACATCACCGATGGTCGCTACCTGAACTTCGGTACCTATACCTACGATCCAATCTTCGCAGATGGCGAGAAGTCATACTACATCAAGGCAAACCACACCACCAATCTGCCCCTTGCCGTCGGTACCTCCTGGCGTACGGACCGCATCATATACGACTCTCTTCAGATCGATCTATTCTATCCAGAGCAGGAGGATATGTCGATTAGCACCGATCTAACCAACACTGTCCACCAGACCACCCGCTGGCTCTCACGCCTCCTCGGTTGGCCAGGATCGAACCGACTGGCTGTGGTTGTCGTCGACGCACCGACACCTGAGACCGGCTACGCACATCTTGCCTTCTGCAACCTGTCTGACAATCCCGCGACCGCCCGAGTCAACGCCGCCCGTTCCCTCATCCGGCTCTGGTTGCCACCGATCTGGTCTTCAGACACCAACACGTACGGCGGTTTCGAACACGGCCTTGTCCGGTACTTCACTCATCGCATTGCGGAATCTCCGTCGGGGCCGATCAGTACCAGGGACTTCCAGCAGTGGGAGCAGCAACGGCGGCTCGATCTGCAGGTCAATGATACCGGCCTTATCAATCGCAACTTGCTTCTATATCCCGCGCGGCTTGAGAAGATCCGCCAATCCCTCGGCGACAGCACTTTCAACAAGAGACTTCGCGATTGGCTGAAGAAAGGACGCCGAGGCTATATAGATCCTGCCGATCTGTTCGCGTCCTTGACGTGCCTCCCATCAGAATCAAAGTACGTGAGAGACGACTGGGGACGGGTGCTCGACCCCAACCACAGACTCAATGATCCCGATCGCTCCGATAATCTCTTCCGCCTCAAGTATACCAGAACACGTATTCCACAGCCCGAAACAGAGTTGTTCCATGCCTTCACGCCGTTGCCACGATAGCTTTGCCATAGCACTGATCCTTACCTTTCTTGCAGCAAGTCTCGCCTCGGGTACCACCGCCCCCATGACCAAACGACTTGCCAGCCGAGTCGCAGTAGATCCACAGGCCGAGCAGTGCATCTGGGTGTACCTCTCGCCGGAATCGCGCGACTCTGTTCCGGTCGCCTTCACTGATCGCGCTCTGCAGCGACGTTCCCGGGTCGACCCCCACAGTCTGCTGGTTGACTCCCTCGACTACCCGATCCGACAGGATATCATCGCCCAGATCAAACCGCTCGTCGATACCCTCCGCCGTGCATCGCGGTGGCTCTGCGCTGTCTCTGTCGATGCCACCGCGGAGCAACTTGCAGACCTGCAGCAATTGCCGTTTGTCGATAGCCTTGACCTGCTGCCGACCATGGTCGCACCTGCTCCTGTTGTCAACCTGCAGGAATCGCCCCGCTTTCAGACCGAACCGCCCGAGGACACCGACTACGGCAATAGCCTTCGCCAGGTTCAGTTCTGTCGCGCACGACAACTACACCAGATCGGCCTGACTGGCCGCGGTGTCCTTATTGCGCTGCTGGATTCCGGTTTCGAATACGACCATGAGGCCTTCGATTCCCTCAACCTGGTAGCTCAATACGACTTCATTAACGATGATGACACCGTGCGCGGCGCCGACTGCCCTGAGGCCTTCTCTGGCAACTGGCAGGACTTCCACGGTACTCTTGTCCTCGGCGCTGTCGGTGGTTTCAAGCCGGGGAACCTGATTGGAGTCGCATACGGCGCCGACTATGCTCTGGCCAAGACCGAGATCGTCTGCAATGGTGTCGAGATCCGACGCGAAGAAGACAACTGGCTCGCCGCCGCTGAGTGGGCCGATTCCCTCGGCGCCGATATCATTAGCTCCTCGCTCGGCTACTATACCTTCAACGATGGCACCGGCTATGACTTCTCCGAGCTCGACGGTAACACCGCTGTCACCACCCGTGCCGCCGACTGGGCCGCCTCGAAGAACATTCTCGTGATCACGTCGGCAGGAAACACCCGCAATACTGCGTGGAATCATGTTACCACGCCCGCCGATGGCGACTCCGTCATTGCCGTCGGCGCTGCCCTGACCGATTCCTCGCTCGCCAGCTTCTCCTCGCCCGGTCCCACCTATGATGGCCGCATCAAGCCTGACATCACGACGCTCGGCAACAGTGTCGTCACGGCCCGCAATATCGGCAACTACACCATTGCCGGGGGGACGTCACTGGCGGCTCCATTAGTCGCAGGCGGGGCTGCCCTGGCCCTCGAGCACGACTCCACCCTCACCGCAGCCACCTTGGCGCATCTCATCCGCCAGACCGGAAACATGGCCTCCAATCCCAACAATGACTTTGGCTACGGTCTGTACAACGCCACCCGCGCCGCGAACATTGTCCGTATCCTGCCGATCGACAACGTGGATGTGTCCCTGGATGAGACCAGGGCAGTACCCATCATGACCACCGGTTGGATCGAGACTCCGCCCGTCATCACCGGCATTTCGCTCCCATCGGGCGTGACCGTCAACGATGAGGGTGACGGCCGGGGGGAGATCGTAGTCCGGGCCAACCGCGAAATGAATCTAACCGAGCGCATTGGAATCATCGCCGACCTCGGCTACTTTGCCGACACCCAATGGGTTAACATCGGCCTCTACGTTGCCGAGTCCGGCCTCATCTATGCCGGCCCCAATCCCTTCGCCGACTCGGTGCGTCTCTTCATCCGACCCGAGGCCGGTATGCTACAAAATGTGACAGTGTTTGCCGCCTCGGGCGAAATAGTGTGGGAACGGGTCAATAGTTCAGGGGTATCTGCCGATGACATAACATGGTATGGAACGAACCGGCATGGACGTCAGGTCGCTCCCGGGGTCTATATTGCCCTGGTGCAAACCGATCGTCACACTACCCGGTTGAAGTTGCTCAAAACCGACTGATCGGCTCTGTATGACAACCAATTCTCCCCATGCTGTCGCTGGATTCACCCGGTGTGCAGTCTGCAAAATCGATCTGAAGGGACGTTTCGTCTATATCGATGAGCGTACCGAAAAGCTATTTGGGTATTCCACTGAGGACCTGCTGGGCAGACCTCTGCCAGATTACATCACCTCGGATTCCCAGGCGCTGATCGCTCGACTTCTGGAGCAACGCAATCACTACGAAATGTTCTTCGATACTGCCGATATGGCAATCGTCACCAGCGATGGTACCCATCGGCCGGTCCGCGTGATCGCCTCCTTGAATTTCATAGCCGGAAATCCCGTGAATTTCCAATTGATCATGCACCTTCAGGACACTGGCGAGACCACACCGCAACCGAGCGTGGCGGACTCTCAGTATCCTGTGGTTCTCACACAACTGATGGCGATCGAGGATACCGATGACTGGAAAGAGGTGCTGCGCACTATCGTACCGTTTTGCAGTGCTCATCAGGCCGCCGTCTACGTCATCCACGAGGACAGGCTCGAACCGCGATCGGTAGTCGGAAGATCCACCGATGCCGAGTTCGAATCCCAGTCTCTGCCGGAAACCACGGCGCTGCACGTCCGCGTCGCCTCGACTGGCGAGGCCTATTCCAACACCGATAAGAAGGCAGTTCAACTGGCTATCGAGACAAACGGCGAGGCTCCCACCGAATTCATCTCGCGGGTCGAAGTGTCCGGCCGGCAAGCAATGCTCTTCAGGATGATATTCGATACCAGAACCTCAGAATTCGATGTCCGACAGGGGACCGATCGTGCCCGTCTGCTGCTTGATCTCATACAGCGAATCCGCTCCAGCGCGGACTCCGAAGAAATCGGCAATATCGATGAGAGCATCAAATTTACCATTGGCTTTCTCGACTCTCTCGAAATCGGTGCCTTGCTTACCGAGCGAAATGGCAACATCCTCGGCTTCAACCCCACCCTGGCTGCATGGCTTGGAAATAGTCGGCCCGAGGGAAGTTTCCATAACTTCGGCTTGCTCTTGAAGGCTGCCGATGGCAACGATTTGGTCGGACTCTTTCAGGATTACTTTAACTCACCGCTTGATCCTCAAGCCCCCCTTGATCTTAAATTGCCAGTGCGGTTGCCGGATAAGTCGACCGCCGACCTCACTGTTGTACGCTTGTCTTTTGACAGCGACGATCGCTCGGCCTGTTTCGCCTTGGTGCCGCACCGCGCTCCGGCTATGGGCAACATCTCGGCAGCACCCGGCGACGGGCAGTTCTGGATTGATGCTGTTCACAATCTGCGGGCGGCTGTCACCGAGGCTGGCACTGCCTCCAACGAAATCGACCAGCAATCGACCGAACAGGATGAGGAATCTTCAGCCTCCGTTAAGACGCGGCTTCACTCAAGCCTCAGCCATGCCCGCGACATGCTCGGCGATCTGGAGTACATGCTCGATGTAACCACCAAACCGGCCAAACCTCAGGATGTTGATTTGACTGCCCTGATCGAGAAGGCCATGACTCGCCTGCGCCACCACACACCACAGGTGAAGATAAGTTGTCGCTTCGACAGCCTGCCAACAGTCAGGACCGACCCGGGCAAGGTAGAGGCCGTCTTCGCCCAGTTGATGCAAACCGCCGTTCGATCCAACCCCAAAGCCAAACTCAAGCTCGATATCGGTGCCGAGTGTCACGATGGCACCTGTCTGGTCACGTTTACCGGCATGCACCTCAGCGCCGACGCGGCTGCAGCAGGATCGCCGGACTCCCAGAGTCAGGCCACCATGGCCGTCATCCGGCGTATGGTGGATTCGCTCGGGGGCGATATCTCAATCACCTCTGCCAAGGGCCAGCCAGTGAGCGTCCAACTGATTTTCCCTACCGACGCCTGATAGCGCCGGATCACAAACGGCAGCATCACAACATTATAGAGGTTGACAAAGACGGGGGGCAGGCGTTTCTTGGCCTTGTTTTGAAGAGGTAAGAAAAGCATGCATTCCATGACCGGCTTCGGCAAGGCCGAAGTCAAATCAAAGCTCGGCACGTTCACGGTCGAGATGAACAGTGTCAACAACCGCTATCTGGAGCTGTCCCCGCGGTTGCCGCGCCAGTTCTTCTCGCTTGAGTCGCGCGTGCGCGAAGAAATCTCCAGCTTGCTCAATCGGGGCAAAGTACATATCTATGTCGCGTTCGAGGAACCGGAAAATGCCCCGGGACGCTATCGACTGAACAAGGCCGCTGCCCGCGCTTACTACCAGCAGCTTGAGGACATACACAAGGAACTCGGGATAGTCCATGAGATCAGCCTGCAGGATCTGCTGATTCTTCCCGATGTTACCAATCCCGAGCGGGTCTCGGTCGACGACGACGAGTTCTGGCCTCCGCTGCAAAAGGCCATCTCTGCCGCTGTCAAAGCCATGATCCGGATGCGCAAACGCGAGGGAGAGGCCCTTGCCAAAGATATGCGCCAGCGGCTCAAGAAGATAGAGGACCTCACCAGGGAGGTCGAAGCTGTCGCCCCGCAGATGACTCAGGCCTACCGCGACAAAATCCGCACCCGCATTCAGCAGCTCATGGATGCTCCCGTGCCCGATCAGGACCGACTGGAGGAAGAAATCGCCCTGCACGCGGAAAAGACCGATGTTACCGAGGAATGTGTGCGCCTCAGAAGCCACATCGTCGAATACCGAAGGACGGTCGGACTGAAAGAGCCGGTCGGTAAGCGCCTCAATTTTATCCTCCAGGAAATGAATCGCGAGGCCAATACCATCGCCTCCAAGACATCACTGCCAGAGATTGCCTCGACAGTGATATCTATCAAAGAAGAAATTGAACGACTGCGTGAGCAGGTCCAGAACGTCGAATAAGCTTCACAAAGAGCGCCATATATAATGAGCAGGGTAGACAAGGGCAAAATAGTCATCATTTCCTCACCTTCTGGAGGTGGCAAGACTTCTATCTGCCACAAGCTGCTCAGCCCGACCCGCCGCAAGCAGGGCTGGCGCTTCTCGATAAGCTATACAACCCGCCAGCCAAGGGCCAATGAGCGCAATGGC
>CAZXRO010000002.1:0-5453 GCA_964642435.1 uncultured Ignavibacteriales bacterium | reverse complement strand
GGGAATACTACTTCGTTACCGATAAAGAGTTTACGGCCCTCAAGAAAGCCGACGCCTTCGCTGAGGCTTGCCGGGTTCATCTCTATCAGTACGGCACGCCCCGCGGCCCGCTCGAAGAAACCCTCGAGAAAGGTGGTGTGATGATACTCGATGTTGATGTCCAGGGTGCCCGGAAACTTAAACGGGAGTATCCGCAGGCCATCACCGTGTTTGTGCTTCCTCCGTCGACGCGGGAATTGCATCGACGGCTCAAGCGACGAGGGACCGAAACTGCCGCCCAGCTGGCCGTCAGGCGCGAAAATGCCCGAAAAGAAATGAAACTATACCGTCGTTTTGAGTATACTGTCATTAATAACGACCTGACCAGTGCCGTCAAGCGCGTACTGGCCATTATCGAGGCTCATCCCTGTCGGACCGAGAATATCCCTAGGGAACTAATAGAAAACATCATTGGTTGAATACTGTGCGTAACAGGCAGGAGGTTCAATGGAGAAGTTCCCGATTGAGGAACTTGAGAAAATCGGGCTGAATAACTACGAGGCCGTCATTGTGGCCGCTCAGCACGCCCGACATCTCAACACAAAGCGGCTTGAAAAGCTGCAATTGCTCGAGGAAGACCCCTCGCTCGATATCGATGCTCGCAAGATTACTGCGGTCGCCCTGAAAGATGTTCTCGATGGAAAGGTTAAGTTTGTGCGCTCTGATTCGATGTAATAGCTAAAAAGCTATTCATCCGAATCGCAAAGGGCACACATGGCCAAGAATCTTCTGATCGTCGAGTCGCCCGCGAAGACACGAACACTGAGTCGCATTCTCGGCAAGGATTTCAATATCCTTGCCACCCTCGGGCACATTTGCGATTTGCCCAAATCCAAACTCGGAATCGAACCCGAGAACAACTTCGCCCTCAACTACCAACCAATCAAAGGTAAGGAAGATACCCTCGCCGAACTGGAAAAGGCCGCACGCGAGGCGGACACCGTCTACCTCGCACCCGACCCTGACCGCGAGGGAGAGGCGATCGCATGGCACGTTGCCAGCCAGCTTGAGGCTGTCACCAATGCCGACCTCAAGCGCGTCACCTTTAATGAGATCACTGAGCCGGCTGTGCTCGATGCCATCGCAAATCCCCGCGAGCTGAATATCAACAAGGTCAATGCGCAACAGGCGCGTCGAGCCCTGGACCGCCTGGTCGGCTACACCGTTTCGCCGTTTCTGTGGAAGACCATCGCCCGCAACCTCTCCGCGGGGCGCGTGCAGTCCGTTGCCCTCAGACTCGTTTGCGAACGCGAGGCCCAAATTAACGCCTTCACGCCCCAGGAGTATTGGAACCTCGAGGTAGCGCTCAGGAAGGGAAAGGCGAAGCCGTTCACTGCCCGGCTCTACAAGGTAGAGGATAAAACCGTCGTCAAGGCTGGCGAGCGTGGCAAGAACAAGGTGACCATCACCTCTAAGGCCAAGATGGCCGAGTTGACCAACCGGCTGGCCGACACCACCCTTCGCGTCGCCGAGGTCAAAACCTCCACTCGTCGCAGGCAGCCGGCGCCGCCGTTCATAACCTCGACCCTCCAGCAGGAAGCCGCGCGCAAACTCAGTTACTCACCCAAGCAAACTATGAGTGTCGCCCAGAAGCTCTACGAGGGTGTCGATATGGGCGGCGATGGCCCCACCGGTCTGATCACCTATATGCGAACCGATTCGGTCCGCGTTTCCGATCAGGCCATTGAGGCCGTCCGACAGCACATCGACAACGAATTCGGCGCCGAGTATCTGCCGGACAAGCCGGTCAAGTACGGGACCAAGAAGTCCGCTCAAGATGCACATGAGGCCATCAGGCCAACGTATCTGGACCGCCCACCGCAGTCGGTGCGCAAGCTGCTCAAACGCAATGAATACCGCCTGTACAGGCTCATCTGGGAACGGTTCCTGGCCAGCCAGATGAATCCCGCCGAGTTCGAGGTGACCACGGTCAATATCGAAGCCGGCGATCTCATCCTTCGCGCCACGGCCCAGAAGCAGGTATTTGACGGTTTCCTCAAAGTCTATTCCGAGTCAGTCGAACCTGAGGAGCAACCCGAGGAGAACACCATACGCCTGCCGAAGCTCACCAAGGGGGACGAGCTTACACTCAACGAGTTCAATCCTGTCCAGTCGTTCACGAAACCGCCCGGACGGTTTTCCGAGGCGTCGCTGGTTCGCCAGCTCGAGAAGGATGGTATCGGTCGCCCCTCGACCTACGCCGCCATCATCTCTACCCTCAAGGATCGCCGCTATGTGGAGCTAATCGAGAGACGATTGCAACCGACCGACCTCGGCGAGGCCGTCAACCGTATCCTGGTTGACAATTTCCCGGATCTCTTCAATGTCGGCTTCACCGCCGATATGGAACTGCAGCTCGACCAGGTCGAGCAGGGCGACTATGACTGGGTACGCCTGCTGGGTGACTTCTACGGCCCGTTCAAGGATACCGTCGATGACCTGAAGGGCCGCGCCGCAGAGATCAAGGAGTCACTCATCGAGACGACCGATGAAGTCTGCGACAAATGTGGTCTGCCGATGATTATCAAATGGGGCCGCAACGGGCGCTTTCTGGCCTGCTCCGGTTATCCCGACTGTCGCAGCACCCGGCCGCTTCCCGAGGAGGAAGAGCGCAACAAGACCAACGAAGTCTGCGAGAAGTGTGGGGCGCCCATGGTCATCAAGGTCGGGCGCTTCGGGCGCTTCATGGCCTGTTCAGCCTACCCGGATTGCAAGAACACGAAGCCGGTAACGCTGGACATGAACTGTCCGAAACCACGCTGCACGGGCAAGGTCATCGAACGCCAGACTCGCTCCAAACGGCTGTTCTATGGTTGTTCGAACTACCCGAAGTGCGACTTCGCCAGCTGGGATCTTCCGGTCGACAAACCCTGCCCTGTCTGTGGCCATGACTACATGGTCTTCAAGAACACCAAGACCAAGGGAGAGCACTATCGCTGTCCTGAGTGCAAACACACGATGGATGTTCCCGCCGGCCAGACCGATCAGGAAACCGAGCGCCAGCCCCAGCGAGTGGGTTAAGCTCCACGTCGCTTTCGTCCATGTCGATTGTGACAAGCCGGGCACAGGTTAAATTTGACCTGTCCCGGCTTTTTCGATACCATGAACCTATGTTAACTGTCGCGCTCAGAGACTATCTCGAATCGCTGGAAACCGAACGAGGCCTCTCACCCAACACTATCGCTGCCTATCGCCGTGACCTGAAGCCTTGGGTCGAGCACTTGGAGAACCAGTGGGCACTTGCGCCGAACTCCCGTCGCAACGATCCCGTTCTGCTGCGCGTGTTCATGCGTCGCAGACTTGAACAGGACGTCTCCAACCGATCGCTGGCGCGTTTCCTTTCCGCCGTGTCCGGATTTCAGAGGTACTTGCTGCGGCACGGCTGGAAAGAGGAGTACATCTTCCGCCTGCCGCGTATGAAAGTCCCCAAGCGCATTCCCAGTTTCATCTCACAGAGCGACGCTCAGCGACTGATGGAGCCGTCGCCGGTCGAGTCCAAGGGCTCCCGCTTCCTGCACTATCGCGATTACACCATCGTCGCCCTGCTCTATGCCACCGGTATTCGCCGCGAGGAACTCGCCCGGCTGCACCTGCCCGATATCGATCGCTCCCGCGGGCTTATCTCGGTACTCGGCAAAGGGAACAAGCGGCGCGAGGTGCCTGTTGGCGAGGAAACCATGCGAGACCTCAACCAGTACCTCAATGAACGTCAGGTCTACCTGAGCACGCGAACGATTCACACCCCGGCGGTGTTTCTCAATCGAAGCGGCCAGCCGCTCAGCCTGCGCTCCATTAACCGGGTGGTCCGGGCCTTCGCCGCCCGGGCAGGACTGGATATCACGCCGCACGCCCTGCGCCATTCATTCGCCACACACCTGCTGGAAAATGGAGCCAGCCTGATGCTAATCAAGGAAATCCTGGGTCACGCCTCACTGACGACGACACAGAAATACACCCACGTGACCGCCGAGGCCATGAAACAGGTGTTCAATGCCGCCCACCCACGTTCCGGACGGAAAGACTGATTACTTGGAGCAATAGTATATGACTAAAGTACGCGCCACAACCATCATCGGACTCATCCACAACGGCCGCGCTGCGATGGCCGGCGACGGTCAGGTGACGTTCGATGATACCGTGATGAAATCACAGGCGATGAAGATCCGCACCATGCGCGATGATACCATCCTTGCCGGATTTGCCGGCGCCGCCGCCGATGCGCTCGCATTGTTCGAGCTTCTCGAGAAGAAGATCGATGAGTTCTCCGGCAACCTGCGTCGCGCTGTGGTCGAACTCGCCAAAGAGTGGCGGACTGACAAGATGCTGCGTCACCTCGAGGCCATCATTGCCGTCACCGACAAAGAGCGCATCTTCTTGGTTAGTGGCAATGGCGATGTGATCGAACCCGATGACGGTATCATTTGTATTGGCTCCGGCGGTCCCTATGCGCTCGCCGCCGCCCGCGCCATGATCCAGACCAATCCCAAACTGACCGCAGACACTATCGCCGCGCGTGCCCTTGAGATCGCCGCCGATATCTGCGTCTACACCAACCACAACATCACCGTCAAGACTATCAAATGACCGAAGAATATCTCACGCCCAAAGAAATCGTCGCCCACCTCGATCGGTACATCGTCGGGCAAACCCAGGCCAAGAAATCAGTAGCCATTGCGCTGCGTAACCGCTGGCGTCGTCACAAGGCTAACGAGGAAATGCGCGCCGAAATCATGCCCAACAATATCATCATGATCGGCCCCACCGGCGTAGGGAAGACCGAGATCGCACGCCGCCTTGCCGATCTCGCCCGTGCACCGTTCCTGAAGGTTGAGGCTTCAAAGTTCACCGAGGTCGGGTATGTCGGCCGCGATGTCGAATCCATGGCCCGCGACCTCGTCGATATCGGTGTCAACATGGTCAAGAAGGAGCACCACGAGCATGTCAAGGGCCGCGCCGAAACGAATACCACCGAGCGCCTGCTTGATCTGCTGCTGGGGCCCGGCAAGGAGGGAAGCTCCGAGGTGACCGCCGAATCCTCCGGCACCGAAACCACCCGTGATAAGTTCCGCAAGCTCCTCGAAAAGGGTAAACTCGACCACCGCGAGGTAGAGGTCGAAACCCCCCAGGGCCAGTTCCCGGTGGTCGAGATCTTCTCGCCGACCGGCATGGAGGAGCTCGGCGCCAGCTTCCAGGAGCTGTTCTCCGGCCTCATGCCGAAGAACACCAAGCGCCGCAAGATGCCCGTCAAGGATGCCCGCAAGTTTCTCTTCAACCAGGAGCTTGACCGCCTCGTCAATATGGACGATGTCATCGCCGAGGCTCTCGAACGCGTCCAGAATAACGGCATCGTCTTCATCGATGAAATCGACAAGGTCGTCGGTGACAACAGCCGCACCGGCCCCGATGTCTCCCGT
>CAZXRO010000001.1:12267-47080 GCA_964642435.1 uncultured Ignavibacteriales bacterium | reverse complement strand
CGTGCTGCCGAACCAGGGCCGCAGTCACTGCCAGATACCCTGCGGGATATACGGTGATTCCATCGTCTTCGATGAGTTGTATCAGCATATCGAGACCATCAACAAGAGCATGCGACTGATTGACAGCCTCTCACCCGAAGGAGCACAGAACCAGAATCAACTGGTACGCTGGATAATGAACAAAGAAGATCACGCCCAGAAGTTTCAGACAACAATTTCGGAGTACTTCCTCGCCCAGCGCATTCCCGTGGTAGACGCTAATGAGACCGCTGCGTACCAGGAGTATCAGCGTAAGGTGTTGCTGTGCCACCAGATGATTGTTTCAGCCATGAAATGCAAGCAGACCGTGGATATGGCCCATTCCGAGCGGCTGGAGTCTCTGTTGACCGAGTTCAAGAATCTGTATTATGCCGAACATGGGCACGCGCACTAACGTCAGCAGCTTCATAAGACACCGTTGGAGTGGAACCAGTGTCGTCTCGATACTGTTCCGATTACAGAAATAAATTCTTGGCTTGTATTGGCTTGAAATGTATAATTACGGGTTAACAGCGATTTAACCCGTGCCCCTGTGCAGTTTCTGGACAGGGTGCCGATAACTCAAGGGAGTGAAATTGGATTTGTATTGGCCGATTCTGATGGCTGGCGGACAGGACTCCGGCGGCGGCGGGATGTTTACCCTGATTTGGTTTGGGTTGATCTTCGTCATTATGTACCTGCTGTTGATCCGTCCTCAGCGCAAGAAACAGAAAGAACATGAGAAGCTCCTTCAGGAGCTCAAGAAGGGTGACAGAGTTGTCACTTCCGGCGGTATGTTTGCTACCATCTTCGCTATAGATGAAGACCGTAATCGTGTTGTCCTCAAGCTTGGAGACGATACGAAGATGGAATTTCTCAAGTCATCTATCGCCGGCAAGGTCGACAGCTAAATGAAGTGAGGAATTGTTGTGGCTGAGCGGCCGATCGTCATATACGGCGACCCGGTTTTGCGGGAAGTATCCACTCCGGTCAATCCGACCGACCAGGAGACCGTGGATCTGGTATCAGACCTGATTGATACCATGAAAAAAGCTAAAGGCCTTGGTCTGGCAGCTGTACAGATCGGTATCACCAAAAGGGTGTTTGTTGTAGATCTGTCGGCTCTTGATGCTGACCAGTCCCCGATGGCATTCATCAATCCGGAAATTGTAGAGACCGATGGGCAGATCGAATATGAAGAAGGTTGCCTGTCGTTTCCGGGGATCTATCAGAAGATTGTCAGGCCATCACGCATCGTCATGCGGGCCTACAACCTTAAGGGCGAGCAGTTTGATATCGAGGCGACAGGAATGGTCGCCAGGGCATTGCTGCATGAGTTCGATCACCTTGAAGGTAAGTTGTTTATTGATCGAATGTCGCCTCTGAGTAGAACCATGCTGCGGGGAAGACTGAAAAAGTTGTCGATGGCCTCCTAAAAGTTTCTTTGTTAGCAAACTGGACTGATACGCACTTTTCCGCTTCCGCTATTGCTCGGCGCTGCCATTGTGGCATCGCCTCTCAGCTGTCAACAAACGCGTCCAAATGAATGTTGTCTTCATGGGGACGCCGGAGTTTGCCTGTGAACCGCTCCGGCATCTCTGCGCCAGCGACAAACACCAGGTTATCGGGGTAGTGACCGGCCGTGACAGCCGATGCGGCCGGGGTGGCAAAACGCAACCCACAGCCGTATGTGCCAAAGCGGCAGACCTGGGACTGCCTGTAATCCGTTCGCAATCACCGAAGGATGACGAGGTCTACCATGCCCTCAGGGAGCTTGCTCCCGATCTGATCGTAGTCGTCGCCTACAAAATCCTTCCGCCGCGGATCTACAAGTTGCCCCGCTATGGCGCCATCAATATCCATGCCTCGTTGCTGCCGAAATACCGTGGAGCAGCCCCCATCAACTGGGCGCTGATTAACGGTGAAACCCAGACCGGTCTGACCAGCTTCCTTTTGAAGAAGAAGGTCGATACCGGCGATATCATCCTGCAACGGCGCTACCCCATTTTCGACAACGACAACTTCGACAGCCTCTATGAACGGCTGTCACTGGAATCTGGACCGTTCCTCCTCGAAACGATCGATCGCCTCGAATCCGGCACCTTCAGGCCGGTGCCCCAGGAAGACTCCCTGGCAACACCGGCTCCCCGGATCACAGCCGAGGATGCCATGATCGACTTTGGCTTTCCCGCCACCAATGTCCGCAACTTCGTGCGCGGATTGTCCACCGTGCCGGGTGCCTATACCTGGTTCCGTGGCGACAAGGTCAAGATCCTGGCATGCAAGCTGGATGATACCACCCCGCCCGCCGGCACCAGACCCGGGTCGGTTCTGGTCAGTCGCAAGCGGCTGGTTGTCGCCTGTGCCAAATCGGCGATCGAAATCACCTCTATTGTCCCTGAGGGAAAACGAGCGATGGATGGAGTGTCGTTCCTCAATGGCTTCCGGCCAGAACCGGGAGAAATATTCGGGGAATACACCGCAACCGCTGAGAGGAAGCATTGAAAAAAACTATCTTAGTAAACTCTACCGAGTACGAAACACGTGTCGCTATTCTTGAAAACGGCACCCTGGTCGAACTACAGGTAGAACGACCCGATCACGATCGCATGGTCGGCGATATCTATAAGGGTATTGTCAAGACTGTGCTGCCCGGCATGCAGGCCGCCTTCATCGATATCGGACTGCCAAAGGCCGCCTATCTGCACGCCTCCGATGTCGGCAAGGTCTACGACCGACACGGCTCCAGTGCCGAAGATGATGAGGAAGATTCACCGGTCGATATCATTCGAAAAAAGCGCCGAGCCGGTATCGAGACGGTCGTCAAACGAAACCAGGAAATCCTCGTCCAGGTCATCAAGGAGCCTATCTCTACCAAAGGACCCCGTGTCGCCACCGAGGTGTCGATTCCCGGTCGCTTTGTAGTGATGGTCCCCAATGACGACCACGTGCGGATTTCCAAGCGTATCGCCAGTTGGGCCGAGAAAAAGCGACTGCGCAAACTGCTCACGCCACTGAGACCGGAAGGGTTCGGGCTGATCGTAAGGACTGAGGCCGAAGGCCAGGGCGAGAACGAATTCAAGGCCGACATCAAACGACTGCAGCGCCTCTGGGGGAAACTGCAACGCAAGGCCGACAGCCAGAACGCGCCCTCGATGATCCACAAAGAAGCCGAAATGATCGTCTCCATGATCCGCGACGTCTTTACCGACGAATGCGAGAAGCTACTGGTGGACAATCGCTCCGACTACAAGAAAATCATGCGCTTCACGCGACAGATCACGCCCCACCTGAAGAACCGTATCGAGCTGTACAAGGGAGAACAGCCCCTGTTCGACCAGTTCAAACTGGAACCCGAAATCGAGAAGATGCTCGAGCGGAAGGTCTGGATCAAGAAGGGCGCCTATCTGATTATCGACCAGACCGAGGCGATGGTGACGATCGATGTCAACACCGGCCGCTTTGTCGGCGGTCGCGATCAGGAACAGACGATCTTTCAAACAAATCTCGAGGCTGCCCGGGAAACCGCACGCCAGATTCGACTGCGGGATATCGGTGGCCTCATCGTCTGCGACTTCATCGACATGTACTCCCGGGAGAACCGCCGCAAGCTCTACGAGGAATTCAAGAACTGCTTCAGGTACGACCGCGCCAAGCGAGCCATCAACCCCGTCAGTGACTTCGGACTGATCGAGCTGACCCGCGAGAGGGTTCGTGAGTCGCACCTGCACACCTTGTCACAGGCCTGCCCCTATTGCAACGGAACCGGCCGTGTGCTGTCGGCGGAGACGATGGCGGTCAAGATAGAACGATGGTTCCAGAGAGCCAAGGCCGATCGCCGCTTCAAGGATTTCCACCTGGTCGTCAACCCGGCTCTCGCCGAGATGATGAGCGACAATGGCACCGATCGGCTCGAGCGCCTCATGAAAGCACATCGATTCAAGATCAACTTAGTCCGCGATGCCTCCGTGCCGATCCAGGAATTCCAGGTCTACAACGCCGAGAACAACGAGGAAATCACAGAGCAGTACCGGGCCAGCGCCAAACAGTCGGCATGAACCTGTCAGGAAAAGACATTTTCCCGGACAAAATGGACAAATCTTCGAAAGAGGGTTGTGCGATCGTCGCACAACCCTTTATATTGAACATGTTATGACTGATCACACTAAGATATCGGATGAAATCGAAATCAAGCTGGACCTGAGCTCTTTCGCCAATTACCTCAAACTGATTGGGTTCCTCGGACAGATTGATGAAGAAATACAGCAGCGCAACTGCTACTTCGATACCGAGGATCGCCAGTTGTCCAAAAGCGACTGGGCCTTCCGCGTGCGTACCGAAAACGATCGCGGCCTGATCACCGTTAAGGGCAAGACCACCGAACCGGGGCTGGCTGTCGTTCGCAAGGAGATCGAAACCGACATCTCTCGCGATGACGCCACCGAACTCATTGAACTGCGCCGCGATGTCATGTCGCTCGATGTTGCGCCCGTCCACTTCGTCCGCGATACTATCGGCGATGTGTCCCTGACTCGGCTCGTGCAGTTCGACAATACGCGCCAGTGCAAGATGTTCCGTATCGGCGACTATGAGCACCAACTCCAGATTGACACTACTCGTTTCGCCAATGGTTCCGTCAACTATGAACTGGAGCTTGAACTGTCACATCTCGATGAAGTCGACACCGTGGAGCAGGGCCTCAGGCGGCTGTTTTTGTCGCTCGATGTGCCTTTCATTCGCCAGAACCAAACCAAGTTCGCCCGGGCGCTTGAGTCTGCCGGCCTCAAGTAAACCCAATGTAGTCCATCGTGGCTGATTCCGTGAGATCATCCCCGCGCTCACTCAGCATCATTCTCCCAAACTACAACGGGCAGAAGCTCATCCCCAGATTCTTCCCTTCGGTGCTCGAAGCTGCCGGCAATTACTCCGGTGACTGGGAGATCATTTTCGTCGATGACCGTTCCACTGACCGCAGCGTCCGAATCATCCAGAACCACATGAACGCCGAAGCCCGTATTCGCCTGATTACCGCCAGGGTCAACAGCGGCTTCTCACGAACGTGCAACCTTGGCATACGAGCTGCCAAGGGAGAAATCCTTTTCCTGCTCAACACCGATGTTGAATTGGCCGAGGATTACTTCGACCACTTCAACCAGCACTTCGAGGACCCCGAAGTCTTTGCCGTCACCTGCTGTGGTTACCGCTATGGTACCGATGAGCAAATCGACGGCATCAAGAGAGCACACTGGCGCAAGGGGTTCCTCAGGGTAACCGACAACATCTTCGATCACCATATCATGCACGCAGATATCGAACCGCCGTATCGGTCGTTTGGTATGCAGGGCGCGTATTTCTTTGCCCGTGCCGATCGCACCAACGAGCTGGGCGGGTTCGACGAGCTGTTCTCGCCGTTCTTCCTCGAAGAGACCGACCTTGGCTACCGCGCCCTGAAACGTGGCTGGAAGATCATCTATGAACCCCGCTGCCGTGGCTGGCACCAGGTCAGCGCCTCGGTCGCCTCAAAAGCCAAACAGCGACAGCGCGACATCCTCTCCGCACGTAACCGACTCTTCTTCACATGGAAAAACATCCACTCGCCGCGACTGTTTCGCTCGCACCTGAGCTTCCTTGTGCTGCGGTTGCTGTTGATAGATACTGTCGAATGGCGAGCACTGCTACAAGCCCTGAAGAACAGAAAAGAGGTTTCGCAACTCCGACAGATAGAAAAAGAACAAGCAGTTCTTTCCGATGAAGAACTGCTTGATTTCTACGGTCAGTATTTTCGAGGCTTCTCAGCGTGAGGCCTGAGCCTGCGCGTTCAGTTCCCTGAGTGTCTTCAGTATATCCGCTGGTTCGCCACGACGCTTGTAGTCGGCGTCGATGAAGGCATACCGAATCACCCTATCGGTATCGACCACATACGTTACTGCCAGCGGCAACTTGTTCTCATTATCCGCATTGTAAGCCGACAAATCAATCCGCCCCTCAAAATACTGCAGCACTGACTGCGGCAACTCATACACCAGACCATACTTGTCAGCTACCTTATTGCCGACATCGGACAACACCACAAAGTCGATCGTGTCCCGCTCCACCATACTCGCCGCAGAGTCAGGCACCTCCGGGCTGATTGCCACCAGGGAGGCATCATACTGCTCAATCTGCGGCAGGACATCATTCAGCGCCGCCAACTCCAGATTGCAGTACGGACACCAACTGCCACGGTACCATGCCAGCACCACTGGTCCATCGGCCAGCAATTCCGACAGGGAAACGCTGTCACCATCAGCTGAGGGCAACACGAAATCAACGGCAGTGTCGCCCACATTCAAGGCCTGCTCCAGAATGCCCGAAGCGCGAAGCTGAGCAATTCCGGATTCGAAATCTTTAGTCATTTGCGCTGGTGCCTGCTCGGCAAACTTCGCCTTGCGCTCATCGAGTTGTGCCTGCAATGATGCAGGTTCCTGATACGTCTTCTTGACCTCTGTCGGCTCAGTTTGCGGCTCTTCGGCCTGCTCGCCACAACCGTTGGCCAGCAACCCGATCCCCAGTACCGCCAGGGCTAACAAAATACTCATGGCGCTGTTGAATCGATGCGTCGTCATTATACCTCCCGGGTTCCGGTGTCGAAGGGGTGAACTGACAAATGGCGTAATACTCATCTCAACCAAGTCCGGCTCTCTGCGGTTCCCGAACCCGCTCAACGCACTGCCCCGTGGTAGAAGTAGATTCCCAGGCCAATCGTAAAGATAAAGCAGCCGTACAGGGCGTGCTCAACCGAGACAACCGCCAGCGAACGGGTCTTCTCATAGGTCCGCGCAAACAGCAAGCCCCCGACAAAGGTCATGACCACCGCTATCCAGTTCTGGAAGACAATATGCATGAACCCAAACGCGACCGCGTTGGTAAGGATCATCATGCCTCGCGTGGGGAACAGCACTTTGTACCGGTGGAAGAAGAACGCCCGATAGATCAACTCCTGCGGATAGACTGACAACAGCGGATACAGCACCATCACCAGTGCCCACATCCTCGGAGCACGCTCAACAAAGCTGAACAACAAATCCGGCCTGAGCAACCACACCCCCAGAGAGATCAGCAGTATCCCCACCAGGTAGATCAGAAGTATGGGGCGCCAGTGTTTCTTGATTGCACTAAGATTCCACAACTGGTGGCGATCGAAGTCCCTGTCACGAAGCAGTACTGCCAGACATACTACAGTGAAGGCCAGAAGAAGCACGATAACATTAACCTGCACCATCCGCAGGGCCACAACACTCGGCAGAAGCACGAACAATGCCAGAGCTTCCGCTGCAAGATAATAGAGGCGCACTCCCTGGCGTCTTCCTGCGCGCGCTGATCTGAAATCTCGACTCGTTGTTACACCCACCGAAAAGCCTCCATTCGCTCTCTCAACAATCTCTTCGGCAGGCTTGTTTCCGCCTCCATTGCACGAACCCTCATCTAACACTCACTGAACATCACACAGGAACGCCACCGGGCCTGCTCTGACCCGATGGCGCTACAAGAACAACCATATCTACTCGCCAGCTATTTCTTCTTCACCGGCTCCTCGATATCCTCAGTAATCCCCGCCAGGCGCTTGGCATAGGCAACCTTCTCCTCGAGATTCGAGGCCGCGCGGATTACCAGCTTGGCTCCATCGGGCGAACCGCCCCCGTGCATGCATCCCGGCACACCGCCGCCGATCGTGGCCCATTCCACCAATCGCGCCGCCCGCGCCCGCGATTCGGCCGAGGCTTTCGCCTTCATGTACTTCTGGATCAAGTGTCCGTATTTCTCGCTCGTGAAGTCCTTGTACGACGGCATACACCCCGTCTCGGCGATGCCGCCCGCGATATCCTGCGCGAGCACATTGGTCTGGTACGGCAGCGTCGCCACATGGATCTTGTTCACATTGGACAACATGGTGTCGCACTGCCAGCCGCCTGAGGCGTGCTTGCGCCCCATCGCCGCCGCCGCGATACCCATACCGAAAGTGGTTTCGTTGTTGATCGTCATCTGCGTGATCTTGTCCTGGAACACCTTCGCCGACAGTCCATTGGTGCGCGCCGTCAGCACTGCCGCGCCAATCTTCACATCCCCCTGACCAGCCACACATCCGCCAATCGCCGAACGGTATGGGCCAATGAAGTTCAACACCGCGCTCAGCGAGTGCTTGTACTCACCGGCCATGAACACCCGTTCATTGGGAATGAAGACATCCTCAAACAACAGAAACGACTGCGTAATCCCGCCATCGGCCACCGGGTTGTCGAATCCGTCCTCTTCATCTCGCGTGTCCGAGGGATGCCGCGTCTCCACGATCGTCAGTCCCTCGATATCGCGCGGAATGACAAAGCTGACCGCATAATCTGCATCCGGCTCCTTGTAGCCACTTCCGGGCAGCACGAAAATCTCATTAGCCGCAGCGACACCGCAAATCATCACCTTGGCGCCACGTACCACGATCCCGTCATCGCGACGTTCGACAATGTGCACGAAGGCGTCAGCATCATCCTGCTGCGAGGGGGACTTCGTCCGATCGCCCTTGGCATCGGTGAGCGCCCCGGCAACCGTGATATCACGCTCCTGGGCCTTCTTCAGCCAGTCTGTCAATCGCTGGTGATAGTTGGTGCCAAACTCCTGGTCGATGTCATAAGTCGTGATAAACATCGCGTTCAGCGAGGTCCATCCCACACATCGTCCGCCAGTGCAGGTACCGGTCATCTGGAAGGCTGCCCGCTTCATCCTCGAGTTCTTCCACATGTCCTCGGCTGACTCAATCAGTGACAGGTAGCGGCTGATCGGTTCGCCGGTCAGGTGCGACTTGGTCACCAACAGATCGCGAAACTTCTCGTCATCGTAATGTTTGTAGCTCCAGCCATGGCCGCGTACCGTACGACTGGTGGCCGGATCGGTCGTCACGTCCTCGATCAGGCGGTCGAACTTGTAGATATTCGGTCGCATCGCCTGCAGGGACTTCACATACTCATCATAGGTTCTCAGCGCCATAATTGCATCACCTCGTTAGAACTGTGATTGATGTCATTGTTCAGAATATAGACCGACTGCTGCTCTTCCACAAGTACGAGACAGGTCCACATTGCACAAAAAAAAGGCGCGCCCACAAGGACGCGCCATAATCCTATTGTACATTCCTACTCGTCGCTACTCAAACTTCACGATCAACTCGCTTGTAAAGGCTTGTTGACTCGAGTTATTGTCCAGCAGGTCCGGCAAGTCATCCAGCATCCCGATCCGCACGGCAACTGAATCGAGGGGCGTCAGATCGACATCGTCACCGGAGAAAAAGCCCGTATTCAGCTTCCGGGACAGCACCACCGTGTGGATACCACTGCTCTCATCGTAGTCCCACGCCGACAGAATATCCCAGCGGCTCTGCGGACTGGCCTTGACCTGCCGCGCCGCGGCGCTGTCAATCAGGTACCCGGGAATCGTCTGGCCGTTCGTCCACCCGCTCAACTGGAATCCCGTCCAGTCGGTGGTTGCCTCCGACATATACAGCGTGTCACCGGTGAAATCCGGACCCTCCACCGAGAGGTAGGTCGGCAAGCCGGCATCGACAACGTTGTTCGTGTACACCTCGATCGAAGACGCATCGGCTATAAGTGCTCCGTTACGGTAGATCATACCTTCTGCCAGCCCGACCGTGCCCGTCCGGTATGACAGCCAGCGCCAGGTATCCCAACCATCATTGGCGGCACCATCGAACATCACCAGCAATTGATCCTCGCCGAAGTCAAACTCAGAGGAGTCCTTGATGAACAACGCGGTCCCATCATTGGAGATACACCGGCAGGGCGATATCCTGAGATTCGATTCAGGATCAGCCCACGCGCAGCGGACAAACAAGCGCTCGGTACTCCTGATTATCTGCAACTCGAAATGCGTCGGCAGCGCTTTCATCGAATTGATGATGGCTCCAGACCGGCGTATCGGAACCGTGTCCACATCGACCGAATCCCACAACGGATCAAACGGATCATCGGTTGCAGGAGCGCTGGTCGTTACATAGGCCGCCACTCGCTGACGAGTATCACTGGGGCCGGTAGGACCGCTGTCATCATCACTGCTGGAACAGGCCACCACAAGGACAAGAGCCGCAATTGCACAAAGCTGGATTAAACGCCACATATACAAAATCTCCACGTTTCTTGTTGTAAGACTTAGCCCCCATATGATAAGCAATTCACCGCCGGTTTTGAAGATCTTTTTAAACCAGGCGCTTGACAACCACCATCGTCAGATCATCGAACATATGATCCGGACCGGCGTAACTGCGGACCGTGTGATAGATTGCGTCCTCAATCTCCGCTGAACTTCTGTCGCGGTTTGATCGAACTACCTCAATCAGCCGTTCCAGCCCAAACTCCACTCCGTCATCATCGAAGACTTCGGTCACCCCATCCGTGTATAGCACTGCCACATCTCCCGCCCTCAGATAAATCGGCTGCTCCCGATACGTCCCGGTGGGATCAACTCCCATAACAGGTCCGCCCTCACGCAGATAGGTCACTTCATCCGACACCCGCAGCACAAACGGCAAATTGTGACCACAGTTGGCGAAAGTCAGCACGTGATTGACTGAGTCGAGCACACCGTACACAGAGGTCACGAAATTCCCCGGCTTGATCGACTCACACATCAGGCGGTTCACCTTCTCGCAAATCGTGCGAATCGAGTAATTGTTGCGTATCTCCGCGATCAGCGATGCCCGATATGAGGCCATGATCAGCGCCGCCGGGATACCCTTGCCGGATACATCCGCAATCGCCACACCGGTTTGCCCCTCGACAATGTCGATAAACCCATAGTAATCTCCTCCAACCTCCCCCGAGGAAACATTGCGCCCCGCGACATCGTAGCCCGTGATCTTCGGATCCCGGATCGGCAGGAAACTGCGCTGAATCTCCCTTGCGATATTGAGCTGCTCCTCGATCTTCTTGCTCTGAATCAACCGCGTGTGATTGCGAGCCCGCTCAACCGACACTGCCGCCTGGCTCGCAAACGCCTCGATCAGCAGCAGGTCGTGCTGACCAAACGCACCCAAATGATTCGATTCCAGGTTCAATACCCCGATTATCCGATCATCCAACCGCATCGGCACCACGATCTCACTGTTTGTCTCCGGCCGCGAATTGAAATAACGGTCATCCTTCGATACGTCCGGAACAATCACCGGCTGGCCGTCGCGCGCCACGTGCCCGATCAACCCCTGACCTACCTTGAGCTGCAAATGCGGGTCGACCTCGGAATCATAGCCACGCGCATAAATCGAATCGATCTCATTCTTCTCCGGGTTCAGCAGGAAGACACCGCCACCATCATACCTGACCACCCGCTTCAACGAGTCCATGATCGCTTCGAGCAACTCATCCAAATCAAGACTGCCGGACAGCATCTTGCCAACCTCATACAGCAGGTCCTTTTCCAGGGCCTCCCGCTGGGCCAGGCGGTACAAATGGGCATTGTCGATAGCCACCGCTATCTGATTGTTCAACCCTATCATCGTGTCCAAATCGGCCGCCGAGAACCCACCATTGTTCTTGTTGAATGCCTCCACTACCCCGATCATGTGCCCCTTGGCAATCAGCGGCACGCTCATCAACGACCGAATCTGAATCTGCATCCGCTCGGCATTCTCGTATTCCACACGCGGATCATTCGAACCATTGTTGATCACTACCGGCTCCCTGAACTGCGCTACCCAGTCCAGGACACCCTGGCCCAGCTCCCGACGATACGTCGCCACCCGGCCCACATCGGCCTTCATGTAACGGATCTTCATGTCGGTCCGCTCATGATCTACCCGGAATATCAACGCTACCTCGCAGTCGGCTGCTGTCAGCACCAGCCGCAACACATGCTCGATCAGAACCTCATAATCAAGGGTGGAATTGAAAACCCGCGCCGCCTCCAAAAGCAGCTTCTCAAGGCGAGTATGTTCGGAATGTTCACTCATAAATTGTCAAACAGCTTGTCGTTTCCTGAGGCCGTCGCCGCAGTCTGTTACCGGTTGCGACCGCACCCCCGTTACTGTACCTCAGCTAACCGAGTGTTGATGTGCTCCCAGACTTCGGGCCACGATTTGTCGTAACCGGCCTTCTGATACTCTTGTCGGGCGCGCTGGAGCAATCGTACAGCCTCGTCCTTGTTGCCTTGAGCCAGAGCGACTTCACCCAGATCCTCACAGGACTGGCCAATCGCTCCATGGTCCTCGAGTCGCTCCGCCCACGCCAGCACCGGCCGAAGCCAACTGGCCGCTCTCTCATTCTCTCCCAGGCGACGGTAAGTCATGCCTACGCTGTAGTCGGCCCAGAGTTTCCCCATTTCCCCGGAAAACCGCCAGTGATACTCCCTCGCCTGCAAATACGCTGTCAGGGCAGAATCGTAGCGTTCCATATCATAGTAAGTCGCGGCCAGGTTATTCCACAACGACCCCAGCCACGAATGTACCTCGTAATCCTCCGCCATCTCAATCCCCTTTCGGCCCCACTCTATCTGCCCCTGTGGCGTCTCGCTCACGATAGCCAGCATGTGGGCAGCATCAACCGCCCGATCCCACAGCCCGTTGATATCGCAGTAACGGTACATCTGCTCAAACGTCGCGGTCGCAGTGGCCAGATCGCCGGCCTGCCACTCGAATCGCCCGCGTACCCCCAAATAGCGCGACCAGCCCATGGGCTCAGATTCACTGCCGTACTCCCGAGCCTGGTCAAGCAACACCCGCCCCTTCTCGGCATTCCCCGTCAGTAAACTCACCCGCGCCATTTGTGAGATCGCCTCGACCCGGACCGAGGGGTCCGCCTGGCGCTCGGCCATCTCAGCCGCCTGCGAGTACCGGGTCAGGGCGCTGTCATAGTCGCGCGAGCGAAACAGGCTGTCGGCCACCTCAAGAACCGTACCTGCCTCAACTTGATTGTCATCCCTGGGCTCCATGTCTATTGCATGGGCCGATACCACCAACAGCACCGGCAGCAGGGCAAGCCAGAATGCTCTCATCCGTTACTCCTTTGTATGGTTACTCGCGCCAATATAGGGCGACACTCGCAAATAGCCAAAAGATTCTAAGTCCCGATACCTCAAAGCAATTGACCTGCCCTGAACCGTCGTCTATATTCGCCCTTGACAGGTGCCGGTGGTACGCTGTCCCCTCAATAAAAACAGGGAATTTGTCGACCATCTATGAAAGCACATAATCCGGACAACAACCCCGCCGACAGCATCGACTCAACCCGATGCCACCCGCCAAATCCGGCGCGCCCGGGGTTATGCCGGCTGAAATCAATCTGAGGACATTATATGGCCAAGCAGCGATTCAAAAAGAGCAAATCATATCGCGACCTGGAAAGCAAGATCATCGGCGGAAAGGCCAATGCCGGTGTCATTGGACTCGGCTATGTGGGACTGCCGCTGTCAATCGAACTCGTACATGCCGGATACCGCGTGACCGGCTTCGACATCTCCGACCAGAAAGTCAAGCTGCTCAATCGAGGCAAGTCGGACATCGATGATGTCCCCGATTCCGCCGTGGCCACAGCCGTCAAATCCGGCAAGTTCAGGGCCACCACCGACCCCAAGCACCTCGCCAAGATGGACACCATCTCAATCTGCGTCCCGACACCGCTCTCGAAGACCAAGGATCCCGATGTCAGCTACATCCTGGCTGCGATGGACTGGGTCAAGAAACATATCTCGAAGGGAACACTGGTGGTCCTGGAGTCCACCACCTATCCTGGCACCACCGAGGACTTGATCCTGCCCATGCTGGAAGGGAAAGGGATGAAAGCGGGCGAGGATTTCTTCCTGTGCTTCTCTCCCGAACGTGTTGATCCCGGAAATCCCACCTTCACGACCAAGAACACGCCGCGCGTGGTCGGCGGAATCACCGCCGCCTGCACCGAGGTTGGGAAGCTCTTCTATGAGCAGACCATCCCCAACATCCATGGCGTCTCTTCCACCAGGGCCGCCGAAATGGTCAAGCTCCTGGAGAACACCTTCCGTGCGGTCAATATCGGCCTCGTTAACGAAGTCGCCGTGATGTGTGATCGCCTGGGACTCGATGTCTGGGAGATCATCGATGCTGCCGCCACCAAGCCCTTCGGTTTCATGCCCTTCTATCCCGGCCCCGGCCTCGGCGGACACTGTATCCCGATCGACCCCCACTATCTGTCATGGAAACTCAAGTCATTGAATTACTACGCTCGCTTTATCGAGCTTGCCGGCGACATCAACAGCCATATGCCCGAGTATGTGGTCGAGCGCATCGCCCGTATGCTCAACGAGCGCAGCAGCAAGGCCCTCAACAAGGCCAATCTGTTTGTCCTTGGCGTCGCCTACAAAAAAGACATCAAGGACGTGCGCGAATCACCCGCCCTCGATGTTATCCAGCTTCTGGAAAAGCGAGGAGCCAGGGTCAAATACAATGACCCCCATGTGCCGCAGATCGCCTGGAACGCCTCCCGACACCGTTCACAGAAGCTGTCTACGGCTGTGCTGGCTAAGGCCGATGCTACCATCATCCTGACCAATCACTCGTCGTATGACTATCAATGGATCGTCGACAACGCCAAGGTTGTATTCGATACCCGCAACGCTACCAAGGGAATCGGGCGTAATCGTTCCAAAGTGGAACTCCTGTAGGGAAATCCTCCAATAGCTATACACAGGGCCTGCCCGACGGCAGGCCCTCTTTTTTTGGTCATGGGCTCAGTAGCTTGGAAAATATGCCGATTTTAGTAGTGAATACGGAAATTATGCTATGACAGACGGCCCAAAGACCCATACCGCACGACGCCTGGCGGTTGGCCACCTTCTCAAGGACTTCCTGAAAGTCATCAAGGTGGTCGCAACCTACCCGGCTGACAATCCCCTGCCTCATGCGCAGAAGAAGCGCCTGGCCGCGGACTTGCTCACCATGCTCGATGAGTACGATGACATCCACATCACCGTCGAGGCAGACAAGCTGAACTGGGAACACGAGGTCGTCTACTTCGACCGCTCGCGTGACGAGGCGCTCGCTGCCCTGTTCTTCCACACCGGTATCACCGGCTTTACATTTACCCCCATGATGACGGCATCGGACCTCTCACGGCTGATCGATGTCTTCCGCGACTATCTCAACAGCGGCAGTCAAGTCGGTGATCTCGCTGCCGAAATCTGGGAAGCCAATATCGGCGGCTTCGAGATCGAGACGGTGGAGGACATCTCGCTGTCTGTCTACGATGACGAGTTCGATATCCAGGCCTATCTGAGCCGGAATGTCGACGCCTCAGATCCGCACATCGTCGATGAGGATGTGCAGAAGTACCTTGATATCTTCAGGGAAGAGCTGGCCCGCAATGAGGTAGACCTCAACGAGTGCGGCGAGATAAAGACGCTCGATATTGTCGATGACAGCGACGAGCAGGATAAGTTCGGGGACGTCAGCGGTGGTGGCGAAAGCCTCTCACTGTCCAATATCCCCTCCGTCACAGGTCCGCACGATCGGTCAGTCAGTTCTCAAAAGCCGTCAGCGGCACATGATACCACACTCATTTTCAACGACCAGGTCAATCTGACCCAATCCGAGCGCAAACGTATCGCCGAGCTGATCGCAGACGATGCCGGTTTCGATCCCGATGAATCCACCGTTGCCCTGTTACAGGAAATGCTCAACCAGGAGATCGAGTTCGGTGGCTTCTGCGAAACCCTGCAGATCGTGGAGAAGATAACCTCCAGCCTGATTGACAATGGCGATCTGATCCAGGCCACACGCCTGATTGCCTATCTCGATGAGATCCGCTCAGCTCTCGCCGAATCACGACAACTCTGGGCCGACAAGGCAGCCGAGACTCGCGAGGCTTTCGGAACACGGGAGCGCATGCAGCACCTGGCCGGCGCCCTGAACGACCACCCTCGAATCGGTGCCGAGGAACTCAAGCGCTACCTCAGCAATTTCGGCTGGCAAGCACTCAGCGCCATCACCGACCTCCTGGGCGATTTCAACCACCGCCATCATCGCGAGACACTCTGCGACTATCTGGCCGTTGTCGGCAAAGACAACATCGATATCATCGCCAGGACCATGTATGACAAACGATGGTTCGTGGTTCGCAATTCCGTGATGATTCTCGGCCGTATCGGAAACGAAAAGGCGCTCGCCAATATCAAGCGCGCCCTGAACCACGAGGAGTTCCGCGTCAGACGCGAATTGCTCGACGCGGTCCGAAACAACATCAGCAAGAACGCTACCGCTATGCTCTACGAGCTCGTCTTCGACCCGGATGAACGGCTTCGTACTGATGCCATCAAGGCCTTGCTGTCCCGCCGCAGCGACTCGGCATTCGAGGCCCTGGCGGAAATCCTCGATGATCCCCGAAGCGGAGCCTTGCTCAGCCCCGGTCAACTGCGCCAGATACTGGTAGCATACTCCGCCCTCGGTGGCAAAGACGTTCTGGACTACCTCCAGGCCATGATCACCCCGCTGAACCTGATGGGCAATAACGTCATGAAAGAAAGACGCACTTCCGCCTTCCTGGCCCTGGCCGAGAACCCAAGCGAGGAGGCAGAAGAACTACTGGAACGACTCGCAAAATTCTGGCGTCAGGATATCCGGCGGCAGGCTCGGCTCGCCCTGACCGCCTATCGGCAACGGAGGTATGGCGATGAATAAGGTAATGTCGGCTGATGCTTCCATTGATCTCATGCGCGTCCTCGGCGGACCCGAGGAAGAGCGACTCGTCAGCGCGTTTTTCGTCATGTACAAAACAGCGCGTATTATCGATGCCACCAATGCCATGTTTGCCCGTCAGGCCGATGCCTTCATCGAACGTCTCCAGGCCCTTCGGATCGATCGCCGCGATATTTCCATCAAGAGGATTTCCCGCAGGTTCTTCGTCAACGACCGCATGGTCCGCTTCAATGAGGCCGGTAACGTGGGTGCCGATACCATCCTGGCCGAGTGGAAAATGCTCGGACTGGCCGGAGTCAAATTCTCATCCCAACTGCGACGGGAACACCTGATCAATTTCGTGGTCTTCCTGGCCGGGCTGAAAGTCGACGAGGACAATGTCGAGCAACTCTCCGAACGCGTCAAGAACTGCAAACTCGAGGGCATCCAACTGCTCAGTATTCAGCAGATCGAGGAGGAGCTTCCGGCGTTTTCCGATGCTGTCCGGGCACGATTCCGTCGCTCCGCCCGCGAAACATTCTTCCGCGCTATGGCTGTGGCCGAAGACATCATCTCCGGCACCGCCAAAGACCGCGAAATCAGCATGTCCAAGACCCGACGAGTCGTGCAGGGCCTGATCGAACACATCCTCAAAGACGACTCCTCGCTCATTGAACTCACTGCCATCCGTGACTACGACGATTACACCTATGCCCACTCCACCAACGTCTGTGTCTATTCCCTGACACTCGGTGTCCAGCTCGGACTCGATCGCTCTCGCTTATCACAACTCGGCTTTTCAGCCCTCTTCCACGATGTTGGCAAAGTGAAACTGCCCGAGGATCTCATACGCAAGCCCGAACGCTTCAACGAGAACGACTGGCTCCAGATGAAACAGCACCCCTTGCTCGGCGCCAAGACCATCCTGCGTCACATCCATCACGATGTCTATGCCGCCCGGGCCGCCCGGTGTGCCTTCGAACACCACATCGCCGTCGATCTCAGCGGCTATCCCAAACTCGCGTGCGACCAACGTGCCCCCAACCTGTTCACGCGAATCATCAGTATTGCCGATACCTTCGATGCTCTTACCTCCGGCCGCGTCTACATGAAAGAGAAAGTGACTCCGGCCGAAGCCATGCGACGCATGCACGGTCAAGAGGGCCAGAAATACGACTCGCTCCTTCTCAAGCTGTTCATCGATATGGTCGGAGTCTATCCGCCCGGCTCCATGGTGTTGCTGTCCACCCGCGAGGTCGCACTCGTCGTCGGCTACAACCGGCACCAGCCGTCACGCCCGTTTGTCCGCATTATCGGCAACGATCGCGGACTGCTCGAAATCCCCCAGTGGGCCGACCTGTCTGAAGAGGAGCACGCCAGGCGAAAGATCGTGCGCCTCATCGACCCGCGCAAATACGGACTGCGCGCCAGCGATTACATTCTCTCGGATTAGTCCCCGTTAGAAACGGAACGATACCAACACCCGCGTCTCACCCTCCGGGGTCGGCCCCATCTCAATACTCAGGCGATCAGGCGCTCGCTCTGCCGGAAACCCCGACAGGTGTGCATCGACATAAGCATCAAACATGGCTATGAACGTTGTTATGACAGCATACCATGTGAACTTGTTCCGGTCGGAGCGGCTGTCTTCGTACAAGTCATAATACGCGTTGCGCGTGTCGACAAGCTCCGCCTGTTCGTACTGGCTGCGGTAATCGGAAGCCTTGCTCCCGTGATGCAGCGCCGAGGCAATGAAGAACGCATCCATACCGAAAAACAACACTGCTTTGTAATACCTGCCATTGGCCGCCTGACCCCACCCGGGCACCGCCATCGACTTGAACAGGGCCACTGTCGGATTCTGTCGCCGGTACAACTCAAAATTCGTCGAGTCCGTCACCGGTGCCGCATTGTCCAGACGTACCGTCGATTCGAAACGCATTGTATCAGCTGAAGGAGGAAGGGCATCGGAACTGTCCACAACAGGGATCGTTACCGCACTGTCCACAACCACCGGCGAGTCAACCACGGCCGAGGGCGCCACATCAGAACTATCCGCTGGGGCGTCCGCAGAGGCCCCGACCTCACACACGCTGCACGCCAGTACGCACAACGCTGCCCACAGGATAATCCTAACGGAAGATGCGAAGCTGCTCATCGGGAAACCGAACCTCCAGGATGTTCGTCGGCAAGTTGAGTATCTCTCCATCGAGATACATAGTTTGATCCTGGACAGGGGAGATCGTGACCTGACTGCCCCGGTACTGCCTGATCTCACTGCGGTACAGATAACGGCTTCGCGCGGTCAAACGCAGATAATTGCCCAGTATCTTCGGTGAGTCGATTACATCGAACTGTACCTCAAGCTGCTTGTCATCCATCAGTGAAACCGGACTCAGGTTCACCCCCAGTACCAGTGGCAACAGATTGACCATGAACATGCGCGAGGTGACCTCAAACCGGTAAGAGTCAAGCTGGATTGAGTAGGAGCGCCGCTCGGTCGCTTCAGCTACCTTCGTTCCCAACTGATTCCAACCCCAGGCGAGCCGCGGAGGCTTGCGCCCCTCAAGAACCTTCGCCAGCTCAGGCACGAATCCCAGCCCCAGCGATCCAAACACCGGCAGCCCCGCAGCTAAGCCGTAGTCAACCTTCGTGTACTCACGGTTAAGGATGATCTCAATCGCTCGCTCATTGTCAACTGCCCCAAGGATCGAACGGGCGATGTTGTTGTATCGGCCCATCGGCAGGATCCCCACCGGCAGACCCGACCGCGCCGCCGCCCGTGCCACCAGGTTAACAGTGCCGTCACCGCCGCAGGCCACCAGCGCTGTCACCTTGCCGCGACGGGAAATGAACTGCGGTAACGCCTTCTGGCCTCCCGGCGCCAACCCCGCGACCTTCTCGGCCTCTTCAGACATCGCCAAAGCTGTCTCCGGCTCCAGCACCGAGAAGTACTTGCCCTCTGAACGAATGCGGTCCGTCAATCGCTTCACCGCCGCCGCGGAATATCGAGTCGCGGCGGTGTTTACCAGCAGGCAATAATGAGCCTGCCGCTCTTTCTGTCGGCGAGATCCTGGCATGCGTCAAGTATAGTCGATAATGACCTCAGAAAAAAACAAAACTTCACCTTCGAGCCCCTCTCGTTTATACACTTGAATTAACGCCTCATCCGACCTATGTTATACTGATGCTTCGCGCGATCCTAAAACTGGCCCGACCAACCCACTGGCTCAAGAACGGTGTCGTCTTGGCCGCTCTCGTCTTCGCCGGGGAACTGGCCCATGTCCGGATGGTCGGGGTCGCCTTCGCCGCCGTAGCCGTCTTCTGCCTTGTCTCCAGCGGCGTCTATACCTTCAATGATCTGATTGACCGAAGACGCGATCGCCTTCACCCCATCAAAAAAAACCGCCCCCTCGCCGCCAAAACGGTCTCGCCAACTACCGCGATAGCGATGATTCTCCTTCTCTGGGGGGTCGGCTTCGCCGTGGCCTTCTTCATAAACTGGTCACTGCTGTATCTCGCCGTTGCCTACGTTGCCCTGAACGTACTCTACAGCTTCTCACTGAAGAACATCGTCATTCTCGATGTCATGACAATCGCCATCGGCTTCGTCCTGCGAGCCTATGCCGGAGCCGTGGCCATCGAGGTCCCCGCCTCAAAATGGCTCATTATCAATACTATGCTCCTGGCCCTCTTCCTCGGATTCGGAAAACGCCGCCACGAGCTGGTTTATATCGACGGTGCCGCGTCCCACCGCACCATTCTCTCCAAATACTCCCCATACCTGCTCGACCAACTCATCGGGATTGTGACCGCCTCCGTCGTAGTCGTCTATATGCTCTATACCTTCTCCGCCGAAGTCCGCGAAAAGCTCAACACCGACTACCTGTTCATTACTATCCCGTTCGTTCTCTATGGTATCTTTCGTTACTTATATCTCATCCACAAGGAGGAAAAAGGCGGCTCGCCTACCCGCGTGCTCATTACCGATCGCCCCATCCTCCTCGATGTCAGCCTGTGGCTGCTAACCGTTGTAATCGTGTTGTATATACTATGAAACGACTCTATCCACTACCTGTGCTTCTTACACTGGCACTGCTGAGTGCCTGTTCCGATGACACCCCAAAAACCGATAACGCCGACCAACTGCCACCCCCGGTCGAGACGCCATACTTCGCAGATCAGTATCTGCCCGATGATAACCCTACCTACGAACTAAAACGCCTTGACCCGCTCAAGACCGTCACCGCGAGAGAAACAGCCAAAGATACCGCGCTCGACCATAGCCTGAAGATCCTGCGATATTACAGCTTCGTCGGCCAGACGCGCGCGACGTATACCGTCGAGGATGATACGCTCTCAAGCGAGATCAGCCAGTTCGCTACCGTGCCCGATGCCTACGGCTATTTCGCCCACCAGCGACCACTCGCCTCACCACCGGTTGGTCTGGGCAAGGATTCCTGGGCCGAGGGACCACATACCTGGTTCATCAAAGATCACTGCGTCGTCACCATCTCCTCAGAAACCCGGCAAGCCGACGACCTCGGCGCTCAGTCCATCCTCGCCCGCGAAATCGAAGCCAACATCGAGGACACCGACCCGCTGCCCATCTTCATCAAGATGTTCCCCGACAGGGACCGTATCCTCAGCTCCACTCACTATCACCCGCGAGACTTTCTGGATATCCAGGGACTCGATGAAGCCTACAGCACTCTCTATGATATCGATGGCGATACCGTCATCTTCTTCATGATTTTCGATACCACCGGCGAGAGCTTCATCACGCTCAGGGATCACGCCCGCGAGGTGGGCACCGTCAGCCCCGCCCCGGACACGCTCAATTTCCCCGAACCTGAGCTTTCTCTCGAATACGATGATCCCGCCCACGGACCGATTGTCGCCGGCATGGTTCGCAAGAAACTCGTGGGAATCGTCGGCTGGGAATACTCGCGGTTACAGTGGCTGGGATTCGTGTGGGTGCTCGGCCTGAAGTAGACAATACCTGACGGGCCGGAAGACCTGCCTTCCGGCCCGACTGAAAGGCGCTAATCCTCAAATAGATCATCGAAACGCTTCTTGCGCTCGTCCTTGCTGTCTCCTCCTCCGCGCAATCCGCCGGGACCCTTCACCGCCAGGCGCATCTGGAAGAAATCGCACAAATTGGCCTTGTCCTTGGGATGGACCGGTCGGTCAATATGCTCCCGACACTGTCGTGGCGCAAACGGGTCAAAGAAACGACACCCACGACAACACCGCAAATCAGCCAGGCAATTCGGACACGAATCACTCCGCATCACGCGATCGACAATTCCGGTCGGCTTGCCACAATTCCAGCACAGTAATCCATCGTCAGCCATGTTGCATCCTCACTCGGGAAGGTACCAAACAACATTCAGTATGAATGTCTATCCTATTATACGCATTTGCCTTGCCATCGTAAAGAGACCACATACAAGCAGTTGCACTGCACTGAGCTTTTGCTTACCTTGGCCGCATGGACGATCTGAGAAAACAGGCCACTATTAAGCTCACCGCCGAGGTGAGCTGCGCCGGGTGAGCCTCCAAACTTGCGCCAAAGTTCTTGGCCCAGGCACTTTCATCGCTGCCCGTTCCCAGCCACCAAAGTCTGCTGGTCGGGATAAATACTGCCGATGATGCCGGCGTCTATCGCATTTCCGATGACCTCGCACTGGTACAGACAGTCGATTTCTTTCCGCCGATCGTCGATGACCCCTACTGGTTCGGACAAATCGCCGCTGCCAATGCCCTCTCGGATGTCTACGCTATGGGCGGCAGGCCAATCACGGCCCTCAATATTATTGGCTTCCCCGCCGGCAAAATGGCAGACTCCGTCTTCACGGAAATTCTCCGCGGCGGCCAGGATAAGATTATCGAATCCGGCGCCGTAATCGTCGGCGGTCACTCTATCAAAGACAGCGAGCTGAAGTACGGCGTCGCCGTCACCGGTGTGATCCACCCGGCCAAGATTGTAACCAACTCCGGCGCCAAACCGGGCGATCGCCTGTTTCTCACCAAGCCACTCGGTACTGGCCTGATCACTACCGGCATTAAGCGGGGCAGGGTAGAGGCTGACCTCGAAAATCTGGTCACACGCCAGATGGCGCAGCTCAACCAGGATGCTGCCGAACTCATGCTCGAACACAACGCCCACGCCGCTACCGATATCACCGGCTACGGTCTGGCCGGACACGCCTATGAGATGGCCGAGGGCTCACGTGTTACCGTGCGTATCGACTCCGCCTCATTGCCACTGTTGCCGCATGCACTGGAACTGGCCGAGCTGGGCATGATCCCCGGCGGCGCCAACGCCAACCGCGATTTCATGACCGGCCGCATCCGCGTTGCCGACTCCGTCCACCCCAACCTCGACAAGGTCCTCTATGACCCCCAGACCTCCGGCGGCCTGCTCATCGCCCTGCCGGCTGACCAGGCCGATTCCTTCATCAGCGCCTGTAACTCGCGTTCGCTGCCAGCCGTGCAAATCGGCGAGGTTCTCGAACGCGTGGATATTGTCGTCATGGTGGACTAAACCATGCCACGCTTCATTCGCACCAACAACACCGTGTTCTTCGCTCTGGCCATGCTCATCCTGATCGGCGGGGCCATTTTCTGGCAGCAGGGACTAACCTATGATCCGCCCATGTACTTCTCCGGGCTCGGCCAGTCGCTCTCTACTGATCCCGCCCAGTACACCTACCATGCCCGCAACGCCCAACTCTTCGATGATCCCACGCCGTTTGATTACCAACGATGGACTGTCTATGAGCACTCGCTGACCTCATACGTTGCTCAGGCCTGGTTCGCGATTACCAAAGTCAATATGCGCCAGTCCAATATGGTCGGTCTGCTGCTTACCCTGGCCGGTGCCTTCTTCTTCGCTCTCGGCCTCATTCGTCAGCACCGGGCCTGGACCAGCGCCGCGCTCATGTTCACTTTCGTGATTGGTGTCACCCTCTATACCTATGGCCGCCTGTCGTACCTGGAAAACGGCCTGCTGTTGATCACCGGACTGCTCTTCTGGGTCTATAGCTGGTGGGGCGATCGCCCCTGGGGTATTATCCTCTCCGGCGTCTTGGTCGCTATTGCCATGCTCACGGGCAAGCTCTTCGGCGCGTTATTGCTGCCCGGCCTCCTGGCCGCTATCCTGCTCGGTAAATCAGGTCCCCGTGTCCGGCAAACTCTCATTGCCGGCGGTTCCTTCGTTATCGCCATGTTGGCGCTGGCCTTCGCGCTCTATGGCACCAATCTCACCGCCGCCTTTGGCTATGTGGGTGAGCAATCCTACGGCCTGCGCGGCTTCCCCGAGGGACTCAGCTCGCCCTGGGGCTTCGTGCAACACCTGATCTCCTATGGCTTCGACAACCGCCTGTTCTACCTGAACCCCGATACCTTCGCCATGCTCGTAGCCTCACTGGCTATGCTGACTCTGCTCCCTCGCGGCCTGCGCTCCGTGCCGAATCTCACTCGCTCCAGCCGGCTGGCCCTGTTTGTCACCGCATTCATCTTTCTCGGGCTGATGCCCCTCAACTACTCACCGATCCGGTATACACTGTTCATGCTGCCGATGATCGCTGCGCTGGCCTTCACCCTGTTCGACCACCTGCTGATCAACACCAAACACCGCCCGGTGCCCGTTCTCGGCTGGCCCGAGCGAATCGTGCTCGGCCTGGCCTTCTGGCTGCTCGCCTTCCACATGATCATGAATCTGGTCTTCTTCAACACGCTTCCCTCGCCCGCAAACACGGTCGTCTGGGTCTCGTTGCCGATAGCGATAGCCGCCGTATGGGCACTGCACATAATCGTCAACCAGAAACAACCGGCGGTCCCGCCACGAGCCTTCATGATCGCCCTGGCCGCGCTGCTGCTGCTGTCCGCTGTCACCAATACAGCCCGTATCCGTCGCACCCACTTCATGACCCAAAATCTCAACACTATCGAGGCCAGCCGCGACCTGCCCAATATCATTGGCCCCGCCTCGGTCCTCTCCGGTCCCTACGCCGCCGGGCTTGTGCTGGAAACCGACCTCAAAGCGTTTATCCACCTGTTCGGCGTGGCCCAAGTCGATTCCACACTCTTCGAGCGTTACCCGATCACCCACCTCGCGGTTGACAACTCCAACTGGCAACTGGCCGTCAACGACTATCCGCATCTGGCCCAAGCCCCGGTAATCGCCACCTATCACATTCGCGATTACGATGTCAACATCATCCGAATTGCCGAAAAAACCGGCAACGCTCAGGCCGACCAGTACGAATTGACCGCTTATGAGCGCGCCGTCCGGCATTACCACGCCAAACAACTCGACAGCGCCATGGCCATCCTGGAACCGTTGTATAACCAGCACCCGGACTCCAAGGCAATCGGTATTCTCTATGGCGAACTCCTGTTCGCAGCCAACCGATTTCAGCAGGGAATCAACCATATGATCGCTCTGGCCGAACGCTTTCCGACCGACTACTACATCCAGATACAGACCGGTCGAACCATGCAGATTGTCGCCCTCATGACCCAGAACCAGAGCTTGCTTCAGCAATCGGGCATGTTCTATCAGCGCGGCACCGAGGTCAACCGCTTCAAGGCAACCTACGCCAATCAACTCTTCCAGCAGACCATGCAGCAGTACTCACGGCCCCAGAACCCATAACCAGTCGACCTCCTGCACAAACAAAGAGAGCCGACCCTCTCAGACCGGCTCCCATAGCGTCCTTGCTGTCACAGGCAGCTTCTCCGATGCCGCCTGCGCTCTGGCCATCTATCCGAAATTCTTACTCACAAAATCCCAGTTGACCACATTCCAAAAAGCATCGACAAACTTCGGGCGCGCATTGCGATAGTCAATATAATACGCATGCTCCCACACATCCAGTGTCAGCAGAGGCGTCTTACCATCGCGAATCGGGTTGCCCGCGTTGCCCATCGGGACGATCTCAAGCGAACCATCGCCGGACTTCACCAGCCACGTCCAGCCCGAACCAAACAGCCCCGCCGCGGTATTGGCAAAGTCCTCCTTGAACTTCTCAAATGATCCCCACTTCTTCTCGATAGCCTCCGCCAGTGCACCGGTCGGCTTGCCACCACCATCGGGACTCAGGCAATTCCAGAAGAACGTATGATTGAACACCTGGGCGCCGTTGTTGAATATGCCGCCATCAGCCTTCTTGATAATCTCCTCCAGCGAGGCATCCTCAAACTCCGTGCCCCCGATCATCCCATTGAGCTTGCTCACATACGCCTGGTGATGCTTGCCATGGTGAAACTCAAACGTCTCAGCCGAAATGTGAGGCTCAAGCGCCTTCTTGTCAAAGGGCAGATCCGGTAATTTGTGTTCCATATACCTATCCTTTCATTGTATCAAGTCCCAGCATGCAACCGGAGGCTTCACTACACCAATCGCGGCACCTTCACCTCCTTTGTGGATAGAATGATCCAATCTTACGAAAGTTCCACCGCAATGCTATCTTTTTGTTAGCGAATGACATAACAACTTCGCACCGCTCCTCGCAAATTATTGCGGAACAATCGCTTGCCCGAATGCGTTACAAAAGATGCAACGAGGTTGTAGGAATCTTAACACCTCAATGCGGGGCCGCGAAACCGACACCGGGGTTTTTGTTTGACTCCCTCGCTTCCCACAGCCTTAAATACGATGTGATCAACAATATGGAGTTTGTGTGAGACTGATATGGAAATTGGTCTGATCTATTCATCACAAGACCCGAGGCAGGTCAAAGCTACCCGCTTCATCAAGCGCTTCATCCAGGACCGCGGAGTCCTGGCCAAGGTGGTCGAGCAGGTCAAGCCGGTCAAGTCGCCGACAGTGATCATCAACGGTCACGAGCTTGCCGACAAGCGACAGCGGCCGCGAAAGCCGAATGACCCGATGTACCCGGATATCTCAGCCATCGCCCGGGCGCTCGAACACCACCTCTGGACCTTGTAGTCTCTGGCCGATAGCCGCCCGCCCAAGGTGGCTTCGTCCTCGCCGGCCCCACAACGGCGAGCAAGGGAAGCTTCTATCCAAAATCACGGCCCAACCCGCAAGACCTCTGCCACTAACCAGTTAGCTTAATCAACGCACCTTCTCGGCAAGGAACGCTATAACCTCGGCAGTCGTCATCCGCCTCTGTTCCATCGTATCGCGGTCACGAAGCGTCATCGTATCATCCTCGATCGTCTGGCCATCAACGGTTATGCAGAACGGACACCCCGCCTCGTCCATCCGGGCATAACGCCGACCCACCGCCCCGGAAACATCATAAAACACCTTGAAATGCCGCTTCAGTTCCTGGTACACCTTCTCGGCGTACTCAGGCATGCCGTCCTTCTTCACAAGCGGGAACACCGCCGCTTTGATTGGCGATATCTTCGGTGACAATCGCAAAAACACCCGCTTCTCGCCCTTGACCTCAACCTCATCGTAGGCATCCACCAGCAGCGTCAGGATCGTCCGGTCACAGCCGGCCGAGGTCTCGATGATATACGGCAGGAATTTCTCGTCGAATCGCTCGTCCTGATACCGAAGGTCCTTCTTGGTTGCTTCCATATGCCGCGTGAGATCAAAATCCGTGCGGTTGTGAACACCCTCAAGCTCCTGCCAGCCAAACGGATACTCGTACTCAACATCGTATGCCGCCTTGGCGTAGTGAGCCAGCTCATCCTCCGCATGCTCATGCCAGCGCAGTTTCTCCGGACGAATCCCCAGCTTCAAATAGAACTCCCAGCGCTGCTCGCGCCAGTACTCAAACCACTTCTCGTCCTCCGAGGGGTGCACGAAATACTGCATCTCCATCTGCTCGAACTCGCGCGTACGGAATATGAAGTTCCCCGGCGTGATCTCGTTGCGGAACGCCTTGCCGATCTGGGCGATACCAAATGGTATCTTCTGGCGCGAGGAATTCTTCACATTCAGGAAGTTCACATAAATACCCTGGGCTGTCTCCGGCCGCATGTACGTGACAGCCGCCTCGTTTTCTACCGGGCCCATGTGTGTCTTGAACATCAGATTGAACTGCTTGACCTCCGTCAAATCGCACCCGTTCTCGATCGGGCTCTTCGATGGCTTGTTGGGACAACGCGCCTGGTCCAGTTGATCCGCCCGGAAACGCGCCTTGCACGTCCGGCAATCTACCATCGGATCGGAAAACTCTGTCACGTGCCCTGACGTATGCCACACCTGCGGATGCATCAAAATGGACGCATCGAGTCCCTCGATATCATCCCGGCGGGTCGTCATCTCCTCCCACCAGAACGTCTTCAAATTGCGCTTGAGCTCCGAGCCTAAGGGCCCGTAGTCGTAGCAGGAACTCAGGCCGCCATAAATCTCGGAAGAAGGGAAGATGTATCCGCGACGTTTACACAGTGAGACGAGCTTGTCCATCAGGTCATCGGAGGCTTTCTTGGCACACATACTTCAGTTTCCGTTTCCGCCTTGGCTGTTTTTCAGTTTTTCCAGAAACTCGAGCGACTTCACATCGGCCCGAACATCCGCCTGGTAACTCATGAACCGACGCAGCGCCTCGACCAGCAACCCGGCCTCAACAAATCCGATCGGCAGCGTTGCCGCCTCATTCAACGAGGCCGTCTGCAGCGTCACCAGCAGTTTCAAACTCTGATAAGTCAGACGAATATAATAATCCCCGGCCTTTTGGCAAGCAGCGCTTACCACTCCGCCCTGTTCCGGCGAAAAGCCCACCTCACCCCGCGCCTCAGCCTCATCTGCAATCGGCTGGCCGCTCACCGCACAATGTGTCAGCGAGGGATGATACCCCAGGCTTGACAGCAACCGCAAAAAGAAGGCCACAAACAACGCCGGAAGGTACCGCTTGTCGGCCCGGTCCAGCCAGCCGAGGTAGTGCACCGTATAGTCGAACAACTCCGGCTGTGGCTCTTCATCGGCCAGCAGCAAAAGCAGCAGTTCACACGCCGCCGACCCATAGCCGAGCCTCCCCAGCATGCCCTCGCGGCCAAACTCAAAGGACTGCTCCACAAGAATATCCGAGATATACCCGCTGGACTCCTTGTGCGACTGGTAAAACGTCACCTCCAGCTTCGAGAAGGCCAGCATTCGCCCCCGCCGCGATTTCAATGACCGCCCCCCCTTGTCAATCAAGGCCAGCCGCCCAAAATCACGCGTGAAAAAGACTATCGTCCGCGAAGACTCAGACCAGTTGTAGGCTTTCAGGACAATAGCATCCGATTTCTGAAGAGCCATAACGCGCTATTGATCGCTGTAACGGTAGAGGGTTTCATCGGGATAGACCAAATGGAACTTCTGGCGGGCAATCTGCTCGATATACAACTCGTCGTGCCTGAGCATATCCCGCACCCGGCAGGCATCGATCAACGCTGCCGCCTGTAACCTGTTGGCTGTCAACAGGTGCCGGCGCTCCGCCTCCAGCCTCACGATGCGCGGGATCGAAAACGTGCCAATCATCAGCGAATAAATGAACAACACCGCGAATATCCACGCGCCCCAACGGGTCAGCCGGCGACGCGTCTGTGTATTCGTCTTCGCCAGTCGTCCCGCCAGGTTCTCTGCCAGTGGCGCAAACAATGAGGCCTTCTTTTTCACTCGCCGCGACATGGTTTGAGTATCGCCCCGCCACCGACCCGGCGGCAACTAAAAACAGCCGACCGGCCAATCCAATCGGCTTTGCCGCTTCATGACCGCTGTGCAAAAATTGAACAGCACCAGCCCCGTCACCTTCCACCGAAGAGTTTTGCGCACAACTGTCAAGGCATGTTGCATTTGGCCGATAACTCAATAGACAGCAGTCTACCTCCCTAACCGGATATTTGGGACAGATATGCCACGCATAGATGAGATATTGGAGATCGTAAAGACAGCCAACGCTTCCGACCTCCACCTGGCAGCCGGAAGCGTTCCGGTCGTCAGAATCAACGGTCAACTCGAAAAGACCCGCCACAAACGGCTCTCGGCCGATAATATTCGCCAGTTGGTCTTCGAGATCCTCACCGATGAACAGATTCGACGATTCGAATCAACCGGCGATCTGGATTTCGCCTACGGCGTACCCAAAGTGGCCCGCTTCCGAATTAACTTGTACATGATGCACCTCGGCCCGGCCGTCGCCGTCAGGCTCATCCCCGACAACCCGCCATCGTTGGCAGATCTCGGCTTCTGCGAACATGTCACCGGTCTGGCCCAGCTCAAATCCGGTCTGGTACTGGTTACCGGCCCGACCAATTCCGGCAAGACGACGACCCTCGCCGCGATGGTCGACCATATCAACACCAACTGCTGTCGCCATGTGGTAACCCTTGAGGATCCCATTGAATACGTGCACGAAAGCCACAACTCGCTTATCTCCCAGCGCCAGATAGGCGTCCATTCGCAAACATTCGGCGCCGCCCTCAGAGCGGCCCTGCGCGAGGATCCCGATGTTATCATGGTGGGGGAGATGCGAGACACCGAAACCATCCAACTGGCTATCACCGCCGCCGAGGTCGGTTTGTTGGTCATGGGCACCCTCCACACGTGCTCCGCATCAGCAACGGTTGACCGCGTCGTCGATGTCTTCCCGCCCGATCAACAACAGCAGGTCCGTGTCATGCTGGCCGATTCCCTCCAGGGAGTCGTGTCGCAGCAACTGGTGCGGCGCACCGATGGTCACGGACGGGTCATGGCCTATGAACTCATGCTGCGGACAACCTCCATCACTAATCTCATCCGCGAGCACAAGTCCTACCAGATCCCCAACCAGATCCAGACCGGACGCAAGAAAGGCATGCGCCTGCTCGACAATCACCTCAAGGCGCTGTTGGACTCCGGCCAGATCGACTCCGCCGAAGCTATCCGTGTCGCCAATAACCCCGACTCCTTCCTGGCGCGCACGAGCGAACACGAACCTGAAATGGCAGATGCATAGTGGGCGAGGGAACACAAAAACTACGGCTCGACCAGATCCTCCTGCGCGAGGGACTGGTCTCTGAGGATCAACTCAAGGAAGCGCTCATGCGCCAGAAGGCCCAGGGTGGCAAGGTCGGCTCGCAGTTGCTGTACCACCGCTACCTGACCGAGGCCGACCTGGTCAAGGTCCTCGCCAAACAGTTCGGCTGCGAGGGGGTCGTGCTGGCCAACCTCGAAATCCCCGACCTCATCCTGAAATTCCTCCCCGCCAAGGTTGCCATCGCCCGCAAAGTGCTCCCCTTTGATTATAACCCTGAGTCCAACGAACTCAAGGTCGCCTGCGAGGATCCCTCAGACCAGGACCTGATCAACGAGCTCAATTTCGTCGCCCGCGGAAAACAGGTTAAACTGTATGTCGCCGCCGAGATCGCCCTGAGGGCCTCCATCGCTCGCCACTACCAGGGCAAGAAGATCAGCCTCGAAGAACTGCTCGCGCTGGAAATCCCTAACGAGGCCACCGACACCGGCCGGATACCTGTCTGGGACCCCGATAACTCCGATACCGGATCTATCAAGGTCACCGGCAAAGGCCATATCCTGTTGGTTACCGATGAAGAATTCTCCGGGCCGCTGCTGCAGTCCCTGCTCGAACGCGATGAATACCTCGTCACCGTGACAGATTCCGCCGATGACGCCATCGACCTGATCGGCGATACCCGCTTCCACACCGTGTTCATCAAGGACACCGTCAGCGGCGACTATATCGACCTCATCGATCGCGTCCGCAAAATCTCGCCCGGGACCGTCGTCCGCTACTATGAGTCCTCCTCGTCGCTGATCCTCCATGAAGACGCCGTCAGCACCGAGCGCGAACTGCTCCTCCAGAACCTGGAGCTGTTCACCTCGCTGCTCTCCACGCGCTCCAATATGGAGGTTAACCACTCCGGGACGGTCGGCGAGTATGTCGATCGGCTCTGCCAGAAACTCAAAATCCCGGAAAAAGAACGCCTCATGATCGCCAATGCCGGCTACCTGCACGATCTCGCCAAGTTCTATTACCAGACCGATGAAAGCCAGGACTACCGGGCCGTGATCAACCTTACCATCAAGCTGCTGACCTCGCTGAATTACTCCCCGGTCGCCATCGAGATGCTGCGCTCCATGTACATTAACCTCGGTGGCAAATACCGCAAGCGCCTGCCGATTGAAGTCCTCGGCGGCAATATCCTCACCATCGTCGATTTGTTCTGCGACAATGTCCCCCTGGATCAGAGGCTGTCACTGGACAAGTTCGATGCCATCAAGCGCAAATTCCGTGACCTCGCCGGCAAGCTGTTCCTGACCGAGGTAGTCGAGGCCTTCATCGGTATGATCCAGGATGACATCCTCAAGGTCCACGCCTCCGACAAGTTCGGCCAGATCATGCTCTTCGGCAACGTGCAGCAAAAACTCGGCTCGGTCGAGATGCGTCTCAAGAACGAGGGATACAATGTCATCTGCGAGGACTCCCCAGAGGCTCTCGTCGACCTCTGGCTGCGCAGCCAGCCCGATATGCTCGTGCTCATGCTTGATGGCGCCCCCGATAGTATCGTCGAATTCGTCGACAAACTCGCCGCCGACAATGTCAACTTCCGCAATGTCCCCACTTTCCTTCTGGTCCCCAGCGCCGCCACCTCGCGCCTGACCGAATTGTTCGACCGCGGAATCGAGGATATCATTGCGCACGATGTCAATATCGACTTCCTGCTGATCAAAATGCAAAAAATCCGCGCCCAGGCCGAGGAGCAGGCTCGCGTCCAGCGCCAGACAGTCGAAAACCAGTCCGGATCCCGCGGCCGCCTCTCCGACATGAACCTGATCGATCTGCTGCAGGCCCTCGGACCAAGCCGCAAGACCGCCAAGCTCACCCTCAGCAACCACGATCGCACCGGTGAACTGATCATGTTCCTCTCCAAGGGACAAATCCACTATGCCCGATGCGGCGAGGTAACCGGCCCCGAGGCCGTCTACGACGCCATCGCGTGGTCACAAGGACATTGGCTCGTCGAACCGGTCGGCCGCGAGGAGCTGCCCGAACCGAACAACGAACTTTCCAACGAGTCCATTCTCATGGAAGGCTGCCGTCTGCTCGATGAAAACCGCCGCGAAGGCGAAGAGGCGACCTCCTGACCTGACGAAGCTGCTGCCTTAAGGCGAACCCGACACCCAACACACGACTATAACTGTAAATGCCGCAGGCATTTGTCAAAATCGCTTGCGCGCGCGGCGAAATTGACTATTATACAGGGCTGTAGCAATCGCCCACGAGGGCGATATGTTATCTATAGACTCGAAAAGAACGAACGTTGAACCATAGAGGTTTATCATGGCTCACAAGAAAGGTGTCGGTTCCTCGAAGAACGGGCGTGACTCAAATGCCCAGCGACGAGGCACCAAGGTCTACGGCGGCGAGGCCGTCCCGGCCGGATCGATTATCGTCCGCCAGTGCGGCACGAAAATCCACCCCGGCCAGAATGTCGGTATCGGCCGCGATAACACCCTGTTTGCCAAAGTCGATGGTATCGTCAAGTTCGAACGTGTCGGCAAGAGCGGCAAGCGGGTGTCTGTTTACGGTCCGGAGGCGCAGGCCTGAGACCCGACCACAAGCTTTCGCAAAAAAAGGCGCCGCTCAAATACGGGCGGCGCTTTTGTTTCTCCAGATAACCGGCCACAAACCACAACTCAGAACCGACGTACCCACATCTGCACCCCCCCGCTATAGCTCACACAGGTGCCGGTCATCACTACCCCACCATCGGGATGCAACACGGCGTCGGTCGCCCCGCTTGGCGGCGGCGGTTCGGTCAGTGACTTCACCCACCACTCATTAGTGTTGCGATTCACTTGTACCATCAGCGGCATATGCACGCCGTGATCGATTGTCCAACCGAACAACCAGAAGACGCCGGGGGAGGGCTCGAGTATAGTGGTGGCGTAATCGCTGCGATCGGCAGTCGGCATATCCATACCCCACAGCTCATTGCCGTCGGCATCGAGGACTCTGACGTGGGTGTCCCAGTAGCCGGTCAATGTATCCCGGGAATTATAGCAGTAAGCGAGTGCCCCATCGGCGAGCGCGATGATGTCGGTAGCGACAACACTGTCAACACCGCTGTCACTATGCTGCCACCGCATCGTGCCTTCCGCATTGAGGCAAATCACCCAGGTATGAGGAGCAGCCAGGGCCGTGTCCAACACAAGCGCTTGAGATCCCGCGATGATAATATCCCCGTTCTGCAGGGAGGTACAACCGAACGGGTACGCATGGCACATTGGATCCACGAAGTAGCCCCCAAAGGTTCGTCGCCAGAGAACATCTCCACTCTCATCAATCTTCACTATCTGGTGATGCGAGATGCCGCGATAGTCCGTACGCCCCACCAATACCAGGTGCATGTCACTCGTTTGGTGCAACGCGTGGAGATAGTCGAGTCGATGCGGATTCGCAATCTCCTTGGCAAACAACGTATCGCCGTCAGACGTATACTTGACCACGCAGAAGCTCAACCCGCCGTTATCAGTGCTGCAGTCGCCGGCGACCAGTATCTCATCATCTGACAGGCAAGTCACGCTTCGTCCCGACGTGCGCCTGTTGAACAGCGTTGCAGTTTGAGACCAGTTGATCTGTCCCCTGGCGTCGTACTTGATTAGCAACTGGCTGTGCCAGTGGTAATCGATGACGTCATACCCCGTCACATACACATCCCCGCCCGGCGAGACCGCTACCCCCTCGCCGTACTCCTCACCATCGCCGCCGAAACAACGCACCCAACTCCGACCATCCGCTGCCGACCCCGATAGGTTGTCCTCGGAGCAACTCACCAACACCATCAAACACAGTAACGCTACCAACCAGGCGTGGCGAACATATCTCTCATCTTGCCTTGAAATCGTAGACAGCCTCCTTTGATCACGACCTGCAAACAATATACTGCCCCCGGCACCCGGTTCCAAGCCGGATAATGATTGCATATCGCGCCCTCACACCTATTATAGGGGGTCATGGATAGACTGCTCAAAGACCTCAACGACGCGCAACTCGAGGCCGTCACCACAACCGAGGGACCCCTGCTGGTAATCGCCGGCGCCGGATCGGGCAAAACACGCGTGCTCACCCGCCGTCTGGCCCATATCATCCGCCAGCGTCTCGCCCAGCCGCACCAGGTCCTCGCCGTGACCTTCACCAACAA
>CAZXRO010000001.1:11994-12257 GCA_964642435.1 uncultured Ignavibacteriales bacterium | reverse complement strand
GTGAGCTGCTCGGCACCGACATCCCCGGCCTCACTGTGGCCACCTTCCACAGCTTTTGCGCACGGCTGCTCCGACGCGAGGCAGAAGCGCTCGGCTACACCAAAGACTACACTATCTTCGATGCCGATGACGCCCGTACCCTCGTGAAGAACTGCATCAATGACCTCGGCCTCTCCGGCAGCCAGTTCTCGCCGCGGGCACAGCTGCGCAAGATCTCCGATGCCAAGAACAAGCTGATCACCGCCGATGAATTCGCCTCGCGG
>CAZXRO010000001.1:0-11984 GCA_964642435.1 uncultured Ignavibacteriales bacterium | reverse complement strand
CGCGGGCCTCTGGCTACTTCGAGTCCACCACCGCCAAAATCTACCGCCGCTATGAACAGCGCCTCCGCCAGTGCAACGCCATGGATTTCGATGACCTGCTGGTGAACGCCGTCATTCTCCTTCGCGAAAAGCACGAGATCGGCCGGCATTACCGCCAGCGATTCAAGTACATCATGGTCGATGAGTACCAGGACACCAACCACGTGCAGTACCTGCTGCTCAAGCATCTGGTCGATGAACACAACAACATCTGCGTCGTCGGCGATGAAGACCAGTCCATCTATGGCTGGCGCGGCGCTGACATCCGCAATATTCTCGATTTCGAGAAAGACTATCCCGGCGCAAAGATCATCAAGCTCGAACAGAACTACCGCTCCACCGCCATCATCCTCAAGGCCGCCGGGGCCGTGATCAAGAACAACCAGGCACGCAAAAACAAAACCCTCTGGACCGCCGTCGATGGCGGTGACAATCTCACCCATATGCTCGTGGATTCCGCCGATGACGAGGCCTCCGAGGTGGTGGCGCGTATCAATACCATGCGGCAGCAAATGCCGCTCAACCAGATGGTCATCCTGTACCGCACCAATGCCCAGTCGCGCGCCTTCGAGGAACACCTGCGACGGCGCGCCATACCATATCAGATCATCGGCGGCGTCGGCTTCTATGAACGTCGGGAAATCAAGGACATCCTGGCCTATCTGCGCCTGCTGGTGAATTCCAAGGACGATGTCTCCTTCACCCGTGTCGTCAACTTCCCCAAGCGTGGAATCGGCACCAAAACGCTCGAGGATATCGCGGTGCTCGCTCGCGAAACAGGCCAGTCATACTACCAGGTCGCTGCCAATTGGCAGGAATACGACCTGCTCGGCGCCCGCGGCAAACGCCTGATGCCATTTGTCGAACTCGTGGAGAAGTACCGCGAACAGGCCGACTCCCGACCCACCGACCTTCTGGTGCAGGATATGATCGATGAACTCAATGTCATCCAGGAGTACCGACAGGAAGACGAAATACAGGGCCAGACGCGAGTCGAAAATGTCGAGGCCTTTATCGAGGGTGTCGCCGAATACTCCGCCCAGAACCCCGAGGGAACCCTCGTCGACTATCTCAGCGACATTTCCCTCTACACCGATCTGGAGTCCTACGAAGAAAACGAGCCCATGATCCCCCTGATGACCATCCACTCCGCCAAGGGACTGGAATACGATGTCGTCTTCCTGGTCGGCCTGGAGGAAGGTCTCTTCCCCCTTTCCCGAGCCACCGAGGATCCCTCGCAACTCGAGGAAGAACGACGCCTGTTCTATGTCGCCGCCACCCGCGCCCGAAAGCGCCTCATTCTCAGTTCCGCTACCACCCGCCACCGCTTCGGTGTCGTGGAATCGATTCCCTCACGGTTTGCCGAGGAGCTGCCGATCGATGTGGTCGAACGGCTCGACCGACGCACCTCCAGCGCCGGAAAAAGCGCCGGCGGAGGAACTATATCGTTCTTCGACAAAAGAACGCAACGCCCCGAAACCACCCGCTCCGAGGATACCCAGGGCGTCCACTATGAGTTCGAGGGCGAGGAGCAGTTCCGACCCGGTCGCATCGTGCAGCACCCCACCTTCGGTCGAGGCAAGATCGTCAATACCGAAGGCTTCGGCGAATCCCTGCGCATGGAAATCATGTTCAGCGGTGCCGGCCTCAAGAAGATCATGGCCAAGTACGCCAAACTGCGCGTCGTCGGATAGTCTGAGAGAAAAAGGAAACAGGGGAGAAGCCCCCCTGAATTGTCTTAGCCCGGATGCGACCGCGACGACAGACCCAGGATTCCCGAAATCCGACCCCGGTTGCGCGCAATCAGCCGGTAAACCCAACGGGCAACCGACCTGACTCCCGGCAGCATCACCAGTCTTCCCAGCCAGCGCGACCTCGGAAACATCGAGGCCACCATCGCCACCGCATCAGCCCCGCGCACAATCTCGCTGCTCGGCGTGATCAGATGTATCTCTTCCTGCAACTGCCTGCGGTCCGGCAGCTCAATCTTATCGGGCACGAAACGCTCTGCCTCCGATAGACCGATCTTCCGGACAACCCCCAGTCTGTCAAGCTTTCTAAGCCGGTCAACACTCGCCTGACAGACCGGGCACTCATCGTCATATATCAATAGGAACGAATCCATACTATGTTGTATAACATTTATCAGCGCTTCAGCGTTCGCTATTGCAGGATAAACAGGATCGGCGTGGTAGATGATGACGCCCATACCATCAACATCAATACCGGATTATCGGGAGTTATTTGTCAATGATAAGTAGTTGCGCCGGTTGCGGTTGACCAGATTAAACAAGGACTGAACAAGACGGTGATTAGCCGGTACGATTTTGCTTGTTCCTACAAACAAATTCATTATCTTACTACACCCGTGGTTGCGGGCAGACGTGAACGATGATACTATCGGGACAAGCAAGCCACCTCACCGCTATCACCTCCACAATCGGTAACTTATTGAATCTAAACGGGAACCTGCGGTCCGGGGAAGGTGTTATGCACCAAGAGCAAGGGCTTGCTTTACCGGCCGTAAAGAAAGAGATGAAAACTTGATGGCCGACAGTAAAGCAAAAGAGAATTTGAAGAAGCGTAGGACGTTCGAAGCGGAAGCGCTTCCGCACATGGACGCGCTCTACCGGACGGCACTACGCATGACCAAGAACGAGAGCGATGCTCAGGATCTGGTTCAGGAGGCTTATGTAAAGGCATACCGCTTCTGGGATAAGTTCGAACTTGGATCGAATTGTCGGGCATGGTTATTCAAAATCATGACCAACATCTTCATCAACGACTACCGCTCCAAGTCGCGCTCGCCCTTGTCGGTCAATGTCGATGATGTCGACGACAACTACCTGTATGGTCAGTTGGCCACATTGGGCCCGGAAGATGATCCGGAGAAGCAGTTCTTTGCCAAGATATTTGATGATGACGTAAAGCAGGCAATCGAAGAATTGCCTGATGACTTCAGGTTGGTTGTTGTCCTGTCATTCCTCGAAGGCTTTTCCTACCAGGAAATCGCGGACATTGCCGATCTACAGCTGGGTACCGTTAAGTCGAGACTGCATAGGGGTCGGAAGCTACTACAAAGAAAGCTGTATGATTATGCAGTAAGAAACGGTTTCATCAAGGAAAAGACAAAATGAACTGCGAACAAGCGCTGAGACTCCTCTACGACATCCTCGATAGGGAAGCATCCGAGGTCGATGTCGAGGAAGTGAAAAAACACCTCGAACGCTGCCGGGATTGCGCCCACGTCTATCAGGTCGAGGGCATGCTCAATGATTTCATCCGCGCCAAGGTTTCGGAGCCGAAATCCACGCCACACCTGGAAACCCTCAAAAGCAAGATCGTCGCCAGTCTCGATACCGTAGACAGCGACAAGGGTTCCGGCGGTAGCCAACGTCCCTTTCGGATTCCCGCGTTAGCCATCGCCGCCGCCGCCTCGTTGGTGCTCTTCATCGGTATTGCCTTTGTAGCCTCCAACCTGTTTCAGGAACAAGTTGTTTTCACACCGCTCGAACGCGCCCATCTGGCCGTTGCGGACGATGCGGAGCGTCTCGCGTCCTCCGGCGCCCATGTCGATGGCGTCAGCCTCATTTCCTCCGGTATGAACTACACCCTCCTGCCCGAGGTCAGCGGCTATCACCTGGCCAAGGCCTTCGTGGATACCATTCAGGGCACCGAGATGGACCACCTGATCTATTGCGATGGCAAGAATCTCATCTCCGTGTTTGTCGTCCCCACCGCCAGTTTCGCGCTGCCGGAGAATATCGAGGAACTGGAGGTCCAACACGCCAATGTCACCCTGTTCAACCAACCCTGCCAGGGCTGCCGCGTGATGTACCAGGTTACCGGGCCGGTGACCGTGATTACCGCAACCAAATGTGCCAGGGTCAAACTCGAGGAGTTCATCCCCGGATATACAATGATATAGATTCATGCTTCAGAATAGACGACGAGGCGGCCATGCCCCTCGTCTCTTGGCATACAAACGCCAGCCGGATCGCACAACTTGTGATCCGGTTTTTTGGTGCTGACAAATCTGTGTTGACATCCATCTGCCCGTATCCCATCATTAATCATGGGAACTGAGTCAACTCGAAGACGCCATCCGCTGCTGGCCGGGATCCTCGCCCTGTTGGGCCCGGGCCTGGGGCACCTGTATGCGGGATCGGCGCGCGCGGCGATTGGCTGGGTGATGGCGCTCTGCTGACTTGGCTGTCATGTGGGCGCTTCTTATCTACGGAGAGTGTATGCTGAAACTGTTCTTGAGAGGTACAACCAGAGCACAAACAGTGCTTTATTCCGTAGCCATAGTCGCGTTGGCTGTTTCTATGACTCAGTCATCCGACCGGGCGGACTTGGCCCTGCGCTCTTCTGAGGATGCGCTTGACAGAGCGCTTGAGTACACGGGCTTCGATAGGGAGGATTCGTTCAGAGGTGCGGATGCCGACCAGATCGCCAGGTTCGTGCACCATGAGATTCTGGTACGCTATGCTATGCAGGATACGCTCAGAATGGTGCCAGTCTGGGAGGTTGCCTTTGATTCGGTTATCATCGAACGACGCGCCGATCCAGAGGATGAGGGCCGCAGATGGGCAATCATGAACTTCATTGTCGTTCTGGACGCTCGTAATGGAACACTACTGGAAGCAAGTTCGACAGTGCAACCAGGTTTCTCAATGAACGCCGAAGGCTACGAGGAGATTCGGGAAGTCTGCGATCAGCTGAACACGGTCAAGGTCATCCCCGATAGCACTACGCCAGATATCTCTTTGCAAGAGGCTCTCAATCAAATGTTCACGCGGTTCTTGCTAAACCCGGAATCGGACCTTCTTGTCGTGAACTACGGAACTCGACTACCGCCACGTCCTGGTGAGAGCCGTTCTATTGGTGGTCCTCCTGGCGAATACATATGGGAGATCAACCAGTACTACAGAGCTGTGCCGTCAAGAATATCCTATACGCCTACAGAAGAGCACTTGATTCATCGCAGAACCGGGATAAATGCTTTTACCGGTCAATCCAGCGGAGCCGAGGAGTGTAGCAGACAAGCTACGCCCGACGACTCTCCAAGCCGGGAGTAGTTGATCGAGGGCGATGGACATCCCTTGTGTGGCTGTTAGCTCATCCTTAAACAATTCGCCGAAGAGCAGAGGGGTCTATTCCAGACAGGCCATGAGACTTCAGGCTTTCGATCCACTGACGACAGTCCGCGCCTTACGCCATTGCGCCACAAGCCCCCCACAAAAAAAAGCCCGCCGTCTCCAGCGGGCTTTTCGGATCTATGAAACGATGCAGCAGGCCTAACGCTTGGCCGGCTCCTCGCTCTCTTCGTTCTTGGTATCAGTGTTGGCGTTAAACGTGAACACCAACCGATCCTCTTCACCGGCATCCACCAGGATATTCACATCACCGCCGAACTGACCGCGAAGGATCTCCTCGGCCATCGGATCTTCCAGATACGTCTGGAGTGCCCGCTTGAGCGGTCGAGCACCGTAAGCCGGGTCGAAGCCCTTATCGGCCAGCCAGTCGTGAGCGGTCTCGGTCAGCCTGAAGCTGATTCCCTTCTCCGCCATACGCTCGGCAATCTCCTGGATCAGGATATTGATGATCTCCTTGATATGATCACGGGACAGCTCGTGGAAGACCAATGTAGCATCAATGCGGTTGAGCAACTCGGGGTTGAACACCTTCTTGAGCGAATCCTTGATCTTCTTGCTCATCGTGTCGAAGTTATGATCCACAGCCTGAGCATCAAAACCGACCGTCTTCACATCGCGAAGCTCCCGCGTGCCGATATTCGAGGTCATGATAATGACACAGTTCCGGAAGTCGACCTTGCGGCCGAAACTGTCCGTCAACGAACCATCATCCATCAGCTGCAGCAGGATATTGAACACATCCGGGTGCGCCTTCTCGATTTCATCGAGCAACACCACGGAATACGGTTTGCGACGCACCTTCTCGGTCAACTGACCGCCCTCTTCATACCCGACATAGCCGGGAGGAGCGCCGATCAGGCGACTGACAGCGAACTTCTCCATGTACTCCGACATATCGATACGAATCAGGTTGTCGATATCCTCGAAAAGGAACTCCGCCAGCACCCGGGCCAGCTCGGTCTTGCCGACACCGGTCGGGCCAAGAAACATGAAGGAACCGATCGGCCGACGCGGATCGCCAAGTCCGGCGCGCGAACGACGCAGCGCCTTGGAAATGACCTCGATCGCCTCGTCCTGGCCAACGATTTTCTTGCGCAGCTCCTCTTCCATCCGAAGCAGCCGCTTGGACTCGTTCTCCTCGAGACGGAACAACGGAATCCCGGTGATCTTCGCCAATACGTAGGCGACATCATCAGCCGAGAGCGTGATCCGCTCCTTCTCGCGCTTCTCCTCCCACTCCTTGATCATCTCGGCAAGCTGCTCTTTCTTCGCCTTGATCTCGTCGCGAAGCTGCGCGGCCGATTCAAACGCCTGGTTCTTCACCGAGGCTTCCTTCTTGGCCTGCAGATCCGAAATCTCCTGCTCGGTCTGAGCAAACTCCTCCGGACGAGTGTAGGTCGACAGGTGCGCCCGTGAACCGGCCTCGTCGATCAGGTCGATCGCCTTGTCCGGCTGGAACTTGCCGGAAATATACCGGTTCGACATCCGCACCGCAGCCTCCACCGCCTCATCGGAGATGTTCAACTTGTGGTGATCCTCGTAGCGGGGACGAAGCCCCTTGAGAATCTTGATCGTGTCTTCCTCGCTCGGCGGATCAACCATCACCGTCTGGAAACGACGATCCAACGCGCCATCCTTCTCGATGTACTTGCGGTACTCGTTCATGGTCGTCGCACCGATACAGCGCAACTCACCACGAGCCAGCGAGGGCTTGAAAATATTCGAGGCATCCAGCGAACCCTCGGCGCCACCCGCCCCGACGATCGTGTGAATCTCATCGATGAAGATGATCACGTCCTCGGAGTTGATGATCTCGGTCAGGACCGCTTTGAGACGCTCCTCAAACTGGCCACGGTACTTGGTACCGGCCACCAGCGAGGCCATGTCGAGTGTAACCAGGCGCTTGTTCTCCAGCGTCTGCGGAACCTTGTTCTCCACGATCCGCTGGGCCAGCCCCTCGACAATAGCAGTCTTGCCAACACCCGGTTCACCAATAAGCACCGGGTTATTCTTCTTACGCCGCGAGAGTACCTGGGCCACTCGCTCGATCTCGGTGGTACGACCAACGATCGGATCGAGCTTGCTGCGACGAGCCAGTTCGGTCAGGTCGCGGCCAAAATGGTCCAGGGCCGGGGTTTTTGATTTTTTGCGTTTCTTCTTGAACGAGGAGGGACGTCCGCTCTGAATATTCTTGAGCTCTTCGTACGCCTCCTTGTAGTCAATGTCATAGGTCGTCAAGACCTGTGCGGCAACACCTTCTTCATCCTTGAGCAGCGCCAGCAATAGATGCTCAGTGTCGATATCCTTCGACTTGAGCGCACGCGCTTCCTGGCCCGAGACCTCAAGGGTCTTCTTGGCCCGCGCGGTCAGCGGCAGCTGGCCCATGGTCATGGTACCACCGGACGGCTGGACAACTTCTTCAATCGACTGTCGTAAGTCTGTTAAGTCCAGTCCCAGGTTGGTCAGGATTTCAACCGAACGGCCTTCGCCCAGACGGATCAACCCCAACAAGAGATGCTCGGTGCCAATGTAGTCGTGCCGCAGCCGGGCCGCTTCATCGCGAGCATATTCAATAGCCTTCCTGGCACTTTCCGTAAACATCTCATTCATGGCACATCATCCTTCCATGTATTCACATCACACACACTTCTCTTAGCCAAGGGGTGACCACCTTTTGAACACCCTACTGAGGTCTCGTGTTCCGTAGTTTCTCCCGCACCATCTGCGCGCGAACGAAGTCACGACGATTGTGGTCCATCTCAGCCCCGTAATACTTCTGCAAATGCGCCGGCTGCGAAAGCAGCAGGATCTCATTGATCAACGCAATGTCCAGAAAATCGATAATGCTCATCGCCCGCCCCAACCGTACGGCCGAAAGCAGGTTCATTACTTCCTCACTCGTCAACACCCGGGCATGGCACAGGATACCATACGCCCGCCAAATCTTGTCCTCGACCATGTCCTGAGCCTCGTCCATCAATCGCTGACGAGCCGCAGATTCACTCTCGAGTATGTCACGCGTGACCTGGTTGATCTTCTTGAGTATCTCCTCCTCGGACACACCCAAGGTGTTCTGGTTCGAGACCTGGAACAAATTCCCCAGCACATCCGTCCCCTCACCATAGAAACCGCGTACGATCAGGCCCGAATGCGTAATACTGGTGACCACCTTCTCGATCTCCTTGGTCAGCACCAACCCCGGCAGGTGAATCAACACCGAGGCCCGCATCCCCGTACCGGCATTCGTCGGACACGCCGTCAAATAACCAAAATCGCGGTCATAATCGAACTCCAGATAGCGGCCGATTTCCGCCTCGTGCCTGGTCGCCAACTCGAATGCCCCGTCCGGGTCCAAACCCGGCGCCAGGGCCTGGATGCGCAAATGATCCTCCTCGTTGACCATGATCGAAATCCGCTCACCCTGGTCGATATACACCGCCTTGGACAAATCACCCGACAAGAATGGCGGCGATATCAAATGCCGCTCAATCAAAAAGTGCTTGTCCAGATCATCAATATCTGCTGCCTTGAAATAGTAGCCGTCCGATAACAACTTCGACCGCGATACCGTCGAGTCGAAGTAGTTGATGATCCGCTTCCTCGTCTCGTCATCGGCCGAGGCCGGATAACTGCACCCGGCGATGTTTCGGGCCAGGCGGACACGGCTCGAGAGCACAACCGGCGCTTCCTCACCCTTGCCGCTTAACCAGGCTGCCGAAGTCTTGGCCATTTCTTCGAACATCGTACTCACCTGCTATGCCTCTTCATTTCGCATCGTTATGCTCTGCCAACTCATGCTGTATCATTTTCAGCTTGTCGCGTATCTCCGCGGCCCGCTCAAATTCTTCACTTCCAATCGCCTTCTGCAGCTCCCGCCGAAGACGCTCTTCTTCCTTTATCGACACTTTCGCCGATTCCTCTTGCCCTTGTTCCACCGTCGCCTGGTCCGGGGTCCGCCCCCGATGCAACGAGGCTCCGTGGATCTTGCGCATGATCGTCTCGATCCGATGACGGAAGGTACCGTAGCAATCGCCGCAGCCAAACCGACCCTGCCTGGTGAACTCCTTGAACGTTAACCCACAACGCGGACACGCCGTCGTGTCGGCCCCGCTCTCCTCGGTCGTGGCAGGCAGATGCTGCGCCATCCCCGAAAGAATCTCCGCCAGCGGAAACGGCACATTGTCCAGCGGCGAATGAAATCCGCGCTTCTCTGCGCAATCCTTGCACAGCGCAAGCGTCGTCTTCTTGTTGTTCACGATCTGCGTCAAATGAACCACCGCCTCTTTCTTTCCGCAATCCTGGCACTTCATGGTCCGTTACTCTCCAGAGTCTTGACGTTGCGACTTCAGGGATCCCTCAATGATCCCCAGCTCCCGGTAACACCGCCCGGCCAGCTCCCGGTCGTGAGTGGCTATCACGAATGTCATCTGCTTTTGCTGATTGAGTTCGAACAGAAGGTCGTGAAGGTGACGGCCAGTCTTGGTGTCCAGATTCCCCGATGGTTCATCTGCCAACACCACGTCCGGATCGTTGGCCAGTGCTCGAGCGACAGCCACGCGCTGCTGTTCACCGCCTGAAAGCTCTCTCGGGCGATGGCTTGTCCTATCTGTTAAACCCACGTCGGCCAACAGCAGTTCCGCCCGCGAACGCGCATCGGTCGCTCGCTTGCCGGCAATCAGCATCGGCATCATCACGTTTTCCAGTGCTGTGAAGTCATCCAGCAAGTAATGAAACTGAAACACAAAACCGATCCGCTCATTGCGAAACCGAGCCAGTTGCTTAACACTCTTGCGCCCCAGAGATTCACCATCTATCACCACCTCACCACTCGTCGGCCGGTCCAGCCCCCCAAGAATGTGCAACAGCGTGGATTTTCCAACCCCCGATGCCCCCGTTACCGCTATCATATCACCCCTGGCGACATCAAGCGATATCTCCTGCAATACCCTCAAAGTAGCCTCAGGTGTAGTGAATTCACGGGTAACTGCTCGTGCGCTCAAGATGGTCGGCGTGGTGTCCATTAGCGTCCGCTACTTGTGGGTTTTTCGGCCGATTTCGACCTATTGATATTGTCGCCCAAAATGTCCATTTGTTTAGCTAAATCTATACTTTCCAACCTCTTATTGCCTCAGCACATCGATCACCGAAAGCCGCGAGGCCTGGTGCGCCGGATACAACGCCGTCAAAAAACAAATGGCCAGCGTCACCAGCCCGGCCAGCACAAAATCCACCAGATGCGTCTCGATCGGCAAATAGGCGATAAAGTAAATATCCGGCGGCAGCGATATCACGTTGTACTCGTTCTGTACCCAGGCCGCCGCCAAAGCCAACCCCCAGCCACCAAGTACCCCCACCAAACCGATTGTTAAGCCCTTGAAAATAAATATCTTACGAATCGAGCCCGGTGTCGACCCCATCGCCTTGAGAATACCAATCTCAGCCCGCTTCTCCAAAACCAGCATGATCAGGCTCGAAATGATCGAAAACGCCGCCACCAACACTATCAGGATAAACCCCAGAAACAAAATCTGCTTCTCCAGCGCAATCCACGAAAAGATGTTCTTGTGCAACACATACCACGGCACGACATCGTAAGTGAAGCCAAAAGCTGAGTCGATCTTCGGCGCCACCTGCTCGGCCAACTGAATATCCGTCAACTGCAAATGCACCGCGGTGGCCCCATCACCCGTCCGAAACAGGTCCTGAGCCGATTTCAGCGAGATATACACCAGATTGGCATCGAACTCGTACATACCCGTCTCAAATATCCCCGACACGTAGAACTTCGCGATCCGCGGCCTCGTGTTGGTCCGAAGATCCTCGCCCCGCAGCGAATACATAACCATCGGGTCCCCCAAAAAAACACCCATTCGATCCGCTATGTATGACCCGACTATTATTCCCGGAATACTGTCTCCCTCGGCATCCGGCTGTGGCTCAAACGTATATCCGCCCCCGACAATGCTTTCATCCAGATTCGAGGTCTTCGCCTCCGATTCAAGGTCAATGCCACGCACAATCACGCCGTCGCCCGCCGAGGCGGAGCTGATCGCCGCCTTGTAGTAGATAAACGGCGAGGCCGCCTCGACAAACTCGATTGTCTCGACCGTGTCGACCAGCGCCTCATAATCGTAGATCAAGCCACCGTGCGTCGGGAAAATCGAAATATGCGAGGTGGTCCCCAGCAAGCGAGTGCGGATCTCGGTCTCGAATCCGTTATGCATGGACATGACAAAACAGACCACCGCCACACCCACTGTCACACCGAGAATGGTGATCCAGGTGGCTACCGAGGTGAAGTACTGACCGGAGCGCATATACCGCCCCGCGATAAATCTTTCATAGCCCATACGCAGGCATTATACTGATCAGGTCTATGCGTTACAATGAGTTTTATCCGAAAACACGGCGGTTGTGACACCATGAACATTCCCCCCAACGGACAATTCTCCTGGCAGGGAAGATCCGCACGTGTTCAGGGTCTCTTCTCGCGCGCCGGGGTCGCACACCAGGTGCTCATCACTCACCATGACACCTCGGTGCTCTTCGACTGCGGCGATGGCTCCCTGCGCGACTATCTCGAACTCAACCTCAATGTCGTCCGCCTGTCCGGCGTCTGCATCACACATGGACACTATGATCACATCGGGGGACTGTATTCGCTCCTTGGCTTTTTGCGGATGCTCGCTCGCAATGAACCGCTCATCATCGCCGGGCCCCCGGATTGTACCGAGCTGTGGGCCATCCTCGACACGCTCGAAGCCTGCTATCCCGACAGCCTCCCGT